>JBJTSG010000335.1:0-13403 GCA_046076505.1 Erythrobacter sp.
TTCCGCTCGAGGGCACCTGCGAGGGGCAGATGGCGTGCTCGACCTGCCACGTGATCGTCGCCGCCGACTGGTTCGACCGCCTCCCTCCTGCGAGCGAGGAGGAGGAGGACATGCTCGATTTCGCCGCCGGCGCGCGGCGCACCTCACGGCTCTCGTGCCAGATCGAGCTCACCGCCGGTATGGACGGGCTCACCGTCACCGTTCCCGGCGAAAGCAGCGACGCGCGCCGGATGTGAGGCCTCAGGCCGACTGGCCCGCCTCTTCCATGTTGAGCGCGGTCATCAGCGCCTGCGCGAAGGCGGGGATGTCGTCGGGCTTGCGGCTGGTGATGAGGTTGCCGTCGACCACCACTTCCTCGTCGACCACCGCCGCGCCGGCATTGACGAGATCGGTGCGGATCGAGGGCCAGCCGGTCACGGTGTGGCCCTCGATGATGTCGGCCTCGGCAAGCAGCCAGGGCGCATGGCAGATCGCCGCGATCGGCTTCTGCGCGGCGTCGAATTCGCGCACGATGCCGATCACCTTGTGCTCGGTGCGCAGCACGTCGGGGTTCATCTGCCCGCCGGGGAGCAGCAGGGCGTCGTAGTCCTCGACCGCGACGTCGGTGAGCAGGCAGTCGACCGGCACGCTCTGGCCCCAGTCCTTCTGGTCCCAGCCGCGGATCTCGCCCGGCTCGAGGCTGGCGATGGTCACTTCGGCCCCGGCATCCTCGAGGATGTCGCGGGGCTTCACGAGTTCGGACTGCTCGAAGCCGTCGGTGGCGATGATGAGGATGCGCTGCATTGGGGGTCTCCTGCTTGGAAAGGTTGTGCAGGACTAGGTGCCCGCGGCGCTCCCGGTTCCGCCGGGCGGGGCAGGGCGGGAGCCGCGCGCGGCGGGTTGACGGTACGCATAGCCGTGTCAACCCTGTGGAAACCCCTCTCCCGACTGCACGCGCGGGTTGGTAAGGAAGGGCGATGTCCGACACCGTGACCACCGACACGCCCGACGATGACGGCTTCGACGCGATCGTCGATGCGCCCTTCGACGCGGCGCTGTCCGAGCGCTACCTTGTCTATGCGCTCTCGACGATCACCGCCCGCTCGCTGCCGGACCTGCGCGACGGGCTGAAGCCGGTCCACCGCCGCCTGCTGTGGGCGATGCGGCAATTGCGGCTCGATCCCTCGAGCGCCTTCAAGAAATCCGCCCGCGTGGTCGGCGACGTGATCGGCAAGTACCACCCCCACGGCGATGCCTCGGTCTATGACGCGATGGTGCGCCTCGCCCAGGACTTCGCGCTACGCTATCCGCTGGTCGAGGGGCAGGGGAACTTCGGCAATGTCGACGGGGACAATGCCGCCGCCTACCGCTACACCGAAGCCCGCCTGACCCGCACGGCCCTTGAGCTGATGGCGGGGCTCGACGAGGGCACGGTCGATTTCCTGCCCACCTACAACGGCGAGGAGATCGAGCCCGAGATTTTCCCTGGCCTCTTCCCCAACCTCCTCGCCAACGGCGCGAGCGGGATCGCGGTGGGGATGGCGACCTCGATCCCCAGCCACAATGTCGCCGAGATCATCGATGCAACGCTCGAACTGATCGACAACCCTTCCGTCACCCACGAGCAGCTGATGGAGGTGTTCCGCGGCCCCGACTTCGCCACGGGCGGCCACGTGATCGACAGCCCGGCGGTGATCAGCGAAGCCTACCGCACCGGTCGCGGCGCCTTCCGCCTGCGCGGCCGCTTCCGCGCGCCCGAGGCCAAGGACGAGGCCGACATCGAAGCCGGGATCGAACGGCTGGGCGGCGGGCAGTGGCAGCTCGTCATCTCGGAAATCCCCTATCAGGTGCCCAAGGGCAAGCTCATCGAGCAGATCGCGCAGGCCATCGCCGACAGGAAGCTCCCCATCCTCGAGGACGTGCACGACGAAAGCGACGAGGCGATCCGCATCGTCATCGTCCCCAAGAGCCGCAATGTCGATCCGGAGCTCCTCAAGGAGAGCCTGTTCAAGCTCACCGACCTCGAGACCCGTTTCAGCCTCAACATGAACGTGCTCGACGCGCGCCCCGGCTTCGGGCGCACGCCGATGGTGATGGGGCTGAAGGAGCTGCTCGAAAGCTGGACCTTCGCCCAGATCGACATCCTCCAGCGCCGCGCCAAGCACCGGCTGGAGAAGATCGCCGACCGGCTCGAGCTGGTGCGCGGCTACATCATCGCCTTCCTCAACCTCGACCGGGTGATCGAGATCATCCGCACCGAGGACGAGCCCAAGCCGGTGATGATGGCGGAGTTCGAGCTGACCGATCGGCAGGCCGAGGCGATCCTCAACATGCGCCTGCGCAGCTTGCGCAAGCTGGAAGAGATGCAATTGAGGAAGGAGCAGGACGAACTGCTCGCCGAGCAGGATGAGCTCGAAAAGCTCCTCGAAAGCCCCGCCCGCCAGCGCACGCGATTGAAGAAGGACCTGCGCACCCTGCGCAAGAACTACGGCGAGGACACCCCCCTCGGCCGCCGCCGCACGCTGATCGCCGAGGCTGCGCCCACCGCCGTGTTCAGCATGGACGCGATGATCGAGAAGGCGCCGGTGACGGTGATCCTCAGCCAGAAGGGCTGGATCCGCGCGGCCTCGGGCCACGTGCCGCTCGATCAGGAGTTCAAGTACAAGGAGGGCGACGGCCTCGCCTTCATCGCTCATGCGCAGACCACCGACAAGCTGCTGCTGGCAGCGTCGGACGGGCGGTTCTTCACCTTGGGCTGCGACAAGCTCCCCGGCGCGCGCGGCTTCGGCGAGCCGGTGCGCACCATGATCGACCTCGAAAGCGAGGCGAGCGTCTGCGCGATGCTGGTCCACCGCCCAGGCGGCAAGCTGCTGCTCGCCTCGAGCCACGGCAAGGGCTTCGTTGCCGAGATGAACGATCTGCTCGCCGAGACGCGCAAGGGGCGGCAGGTGGTGAACCTCAAGGACGGCGCCAAACTCAACGTGATCCACCCGATTGGCGAGACCCATGACCACGTCGCGGTGGTTGGCGACAACCGCAAGCTCGTGGTCTTCAACCTGGAAGAGCTTCCCGTGATGTCACGCGGGCAGGGCGTGCAGCTCCAGCGCTACCGCGACGGGGGCCTGTCCGATGCCACCACCTTCGTTCTCGCCGACGGCCTCAGCTGGCAGATGGGCGGCTCGGGCGAACGCACCCGGACCGAGACCGAGATCCGCATGTGGAAGGTTGCGCGCGGTGCCGCCGGGCGAATGCCGCCGCAGGGCTTCCCCAAGTCGGGCAAGTTCGGTTGAGTTGACCTTGGTTTGCTGGACGCCCTGCGGCGTGCAGTCCTCGCTGCGTTTCGGGCCCTCCGGACCCGAGCAGCTGCGGCTCGCGTGCGTGCGCTCGCGGCCCGTCCGCTGGCGGGCCGATTGCAATCAGCCGCGAGCTCGCGGGAGGCGTTGATGCCTCGGTTGAGACGCTACCGCGAGCCGCCCGTCCGGCCGCCACCAGCCGCGCTGACGATCTGGTCACGGCTGTAAAGCACCGTCAGCTGGCCTTCGCGGCCCACTGCGAAGTGCTCCTTCTTGAGGCGCAATGGCCCTTCGGGGCTCGCGAGGATGATGCTGTTCGCGGCAAGGTCGACTTCCGCGAGCGTGCCGATGTCGCGGCCCCCGGCGGAGACAACGGCGGCGCCCTTGCGCAGCGCCGTGTCGCGCCGCGCGGCAGCCTCGGCGAGGCGCTCGGCCATCATCGCATCGACCTGCTCGCGCGTGGCGTTGACGCTCTTGCCCTTCTCGCCGTCGAACACGAGGTTGACCGGCACCGGCGCCTCGTGGGTGCCGGTGTCGATCACCAGCACCTGCGCATTGGCCTCGGCAACCGTGCCGACGGGCTTCCCGTCGCTGCCGTAGATCGTGGTGCCGACGCTCTGGGCGTGGGCGCCGGCGGGGCCGAGAGCGACCGCTCCGGCGAGCAGCGCGATCTTCAGGAGTTTCATGGCGGGTACTCTGTTGTCCTTGCTGTGCGGAGCGCCGCCTTGATGCGGCGGCAGCCCGGCATGGCGCGCGATCACACGGGGCGCGCAGTGGGCGAGCATCTAGTCTGTGTAAGGACTTCGGGCCACCCGGGCGCGTGTCGCGCCGCCGCGCTTGATGCCCGTTTCGCCCCGTCGCAGCGCCTCAGGAGCCCGCGCGGGCGAGTTCCTCCTCGAGCAGCGATTCGAGCCTTTCGGCATGGGGGAAGCCCTCGGAGATCCAGCGTGCCTCGACCGCCTGGAGGATGCGCGCGACGAGCGGCCCGGCAGTGACCCCGCGCGCGACCACCGCGCCGCCCTTCAAGGGAAACGCCGGCGGCTCCCACGCCTTTAGGCTGGCCGCGTCGGCACCGGCGAGCAGCAGGCGGTCGGTCGCCACCGCAGGGGTCAGGCGATAGGCCAAGGCGCGCGGATCGGCGGCATCCTCGGGCCGGCGCTCGGCGGCGGCGACGAGCCGCGCGCGCTGCGCCTTGGAGAGGCGCAGGCGGGCCGCGACGGTCTCCGCGATCTCCGCAGCGGGCGGGCGCAGGGCGGCGAGGCGTCGCACCGGATCGGGGGCGATCCTTTGCGCATCCTCCGCCGCCACCAGCCGCCCGAGCGCCGCCACATGGGGCGGGCAGGCCTCGGGAAGGATCACCGGCAACACGCCGCGCGCCCGCATCCGCGTGATCGTGGGGTGCGGATCGGGCAGCGCCAGAAGGGCGAGCAGTTCGGCGGCGATGCGCTCGCGGCTCAGGCCCTTAAGCGTGTGGGCGAGTTCGGCGCAGGCGTCCTCGGCTTCCGCGTCGAGCTCCGCACCGAAGCGGGTCTGGAAGCGGTAGTAGCGCAGGATGCGCAAGTGATCCTCGGCGATGCGTGCGCGCGCGTCGCCGATGAACCGCACTCTGCCTTGTGCAAGATCGTCGAGGCCGCCGAAGAAGTCCTCGACCGCGAGCGTTTCCGGGTGGGCGTAGAGGGCGTTGATGGTGAAGTCGCGGCGCGCGGCGTCGTCGCGCCATTCGTCGGCGAAGGCGATGGTCGCGCGGCGCCCGTCGGTGGCCACGTCGCGGCGCAAGGTGGTGACCTCGATCGGGCCGTCCCTGAGGATCGCGGTGACGGTGCCGTGCTCGATCCCGGTCGGGACGGTGCGAATCCCGGCACGCGCGCAGGCGGCGATCACCGCGTCGGGCCGCAGGGTGGTGGCGCCGTCGACATCGTGGACCGGCACGCCGAGGAGCCCGTCGCGCACCGCCCCGCCGACCCAGCGCAGGTTCTCCGGCCCCAGCGCAAGGGTGAGCTGCGCTAGCCCGTCGCGCCTCGTCCAATCCGCATCCTTGAGGGAATTCAGCACCGCGATCCCGTCCACCCTGAGCAATCCGTGTGCTGCGCTAAAGGAAAGTACCCGCCTTGGGCAAGCTCAGGCCGAACGGACGGGGAGGCTGAGGTCCTCCCAGCCGATCCGCCGCGACAGGTTGGCGATGATCGCGGCGGTCACGCCCCAGATGCGGAAGCCCTGCCACTCCATCTCGAGATAGCGCCGGGTCGCGCCGCGCCAGAACACCTCGTTGGCGGTCCAGCTAGCGGGATCGAGCAGCAGGCGGAGCGGGGCCTCGAACCAGGCTTCGACCTCCATGGGGTTGGGGACCAGCGGCAGCCCCGCCGGGACGATGCCGACCACCGGCGTGACCACGAAGCCGGTGCCGGTGTGGTAGAGGTCGCTGGTGCCGATCACCCGCACCGCCTCGCGGGGCAGGGCGAGTTCCTCCTCGGCCTCGCGCAGGGCGGCGGCGACGGCATCCTCGCCGGGGTCGATCTTGCCGCCGGGAAAGGCGACCTGCCCGGGATGGTCGCGCATCCCCCGGGGGCGCTGGGTGAGGATCACCTGCGGACCGTCCGGAACATCGGTGATCGCGATCAGCACCGCCGCCGGTGTCGCCCGGCCGGCGGTCGCGAAGCGGGCATCGCTCAGCAGCCCCTCGAGCTCGCGCGCATGGCCTTGCGCGAAGGCGCGGGCGAGGGCGTCGTAAAGGCTCGGGGGCGGCGGTGTCATGGCAGAAGGTCGAAGCTTGCTCCCTTGCTGGTGACCTGCCAACCCTTGTCCTCGCAGCCTTCGGCGAGCGCGATCTCGGCGAGCTGCGCCCAGGTGGAGCGGTTGAGGCGCGCCTCGCAGCCGCGCCTGACCCCGAGGTAGAGCGCGGGGTTCTCCGCATCGCCCGCCGCGCGCAAGGGGTGCCCGGGGCCGGCGATCACGAGGTCGTCGGTGTTGAGCCGGAAGGCGAGCGCATCGCCTGCCCGAACGCAGTCGGTGGCGATGAAGGCCGCGTCCTCGACGGCGATCGACAGCTTCTCGAAAGGCGTGACGAGCCAGTGCTGCCCGTCCGCATCGCGGGTCAGCAGTCCGGCGAAGGCGCGCACCATCGCCTCGCGGCGGATCGGCGCGCCCTCGTGGAACCAGGTCCCGTCGGCGGCGATGCGCATCGCGCTGTCGCCGACCTTCTGCGGCGTCCAGCTTTCGACCGGCGGGAGCTTGCGCTCCTCGACCAGCGCGGCGATCTGGGGAAGGGTCAGGCCGGCAAGGTGCGGAGGCGGTTCATAGGGCATGGCCTCGAGGGGATGGCAGATGCGCCGCCGCAGGTGAAGGGGGGACGTCTACGCATCACCCCACGGGCCGAGCATCCCGTCGGCAGGCATCGCCGCAAGCCCGTGGCCGCGGGCCAGCAGGCGCTCCTGCTCGTAGGGGCCGGGGCAGCGCCACCCGCCGGTGAGCGCCGCCGAGAAGCCCCAGCGCCCGTAGTAGCCCGCGTCCCCGATCAGCACCTGCGGAAGGGCGGGGCCATGGCCCGCCGCGAGCCGCGCGTCCTCGGCGATCATCGCACTCATCAGACCGATGCCGAAGCCCTCGCCCTGCCGTTCGGGGACGACCGCGACGGGGCCGACCATCACCAGCGGCACCTGCCCTTCCCTGGTCTGCAAGCCGATCGGCCAGCACTGGATCGTGCCGACCAGAAGGTCGTTCTCGTCAAGCGCGGCGAGGCTCAGGCCGGGCAGCCAGTCCATGCCGGCGCGGATCCGGTAGGCGGTGCGCGCGAAGCGATCCGGCCCGAAGGCGCGGTCGAGCACTTCCTCGACCATCGCCGGATCGACCGCCTCGAGCGGGATGATGGTGGCGGCGCCCGGCGCCGGGGAGGGCACGGCCATCAGCGCGGGGTGAGCTTGAAGAGCTTGGCGCCCTTGCCGTCCTCGGCGATCCACACCACGCCGTCGGGGCCCTGCGCGATCGCGCGCAGGCGCTTCTCGAAGCCGTAGCGCGTCGCCTCGCGCGCTGTCTCGCCATTGAAGGCGACATCGACCAGCGCCTTGCTGCCGAGCCCCGGCATCAGCGCGTGCCCCTTCCAGGCGGGGAACAGGCTGCCCGAATAGATCAGCAAGTCGCCCGGCGCGATCACCGGGTTCCACGAGACCGCGGGCTGCGCGAACCCGTCCGAGGGCTCGTGGTCGGGGATCGGGTCGCCATTGTAGTGGCTGCCGTTCGAGCGCTCCGGCCAGCCGTAATTGGCGCCCGCCTTCACGAGATTGAGCTCGTCGCCGCCCGCCGGGCCGTGCTCGACCTCCCAAAGGCGGCCTTGCGCATCCCAGTCCAGCCCGAGGATGTTGCGGTGGCCCCACGACCAGATTTCCCGCGACACCCCGCCCTCCGCTTGCTTGGCGCTGTCGGCGAGCGGATTGCCCGCGGCGGGCGTGCCGTCGAGATTGAGGCGCACGATCTTGCCGAGCGTCACGCTCGTGTCCTGCGCCGGCTGCATCTTCTGCCGCTCGCCGCTGGCGATGAACAGGTACTTGCCGTCGGGGGCGAAGGCGATGCGATGCGAATAGTGCCCGCGTCCGGTGACCTTGGGGGTCTGGCGCCAGATCACGCTGAGACCCTCGATCGCGCAGGCGGTGGGCGCCGCGCAGACCAGCCTGCCGCGCCCGACCACTGCGCCGCGGGTATCGTTCTCGCCCGCCTCGGCCCAGGACAGGTAGATCGTGCGTCCGCCAAGCTTGTCCGACGCTTCGGCCGGCAGGAAGGCGACGTCGCCCAAGCCGCCCTGACCGCCGTAGTCGACCGCGGGCACGCCGCTGACGGTGCCGACCTTGCCGGTCGCGGTGTCGATGAACTTGAGGTTGCCCGACTTCTCGGTGACGAACAGCACCGGGGTGCCGGGCGCGAAGGCCAGCGCCCAAGGTTCTTCGAATGTCGCGACCTCGGCGGCCTTGAACGGCGCGACCGGGCCGGTGGACGCGACGATCGGATCCTGCGCCGCGTCGGCGGTTTCCCCGGTTTCGGCATTGGCACAGCTTGCCAGCATCAGCGCGGGGGTCGAAAGAGCGGCGAGCAAACGGGCAGAACGGGTCATGCTAAGGGTAACTCCGGGTTTCACGGCAACGGGCGAGGGCCTCGTCATCGGTGTCGACGAGGCCGGCCGCGGTCCGCTGGCCGGGCCGGTGGTGGCCGCGGCGGTGGTGCTGGGGCGGGCGATACCGCCCGGGGTCGACGATTCCAAGCGCCTTTCGCCCAGCCGCCGTGCCGCGCTCGACGTGGCGATCCGCGAGACCTGCGACTGGGCGGTCGCGGTGGTCGACGTCGAGGAGATCGACCGGGTCAACATCTTCATGGCGACGATGCTGGCGATGACCCGCGCGGTCGCGAAGCTCACCGCCGCATTGGGCTGCGAGGCGCGCGAGGTGCGGATCGACGGCAACCTGACGCCGCATGGTCGCTGCGAGGAATGGTGCTGGCCGGCCCGCCCGATTGTCGGCGGCGATACGACCGAACCCTGCATCTCGGCCGCCTCGATCATCGCCACGGAATGGCGCGACCGCATGATGTGCGATTGGGCCGCCGCGCACCCGGAATACGGCTGGGAGCGCAACAAGGGCTACGGCACGCCTGAGCACCTCGAGGCGCTGCGGGTGCACGGCCCCAGTCCCTTGCACCGCAGGAGCTTCGCGCCGGTCGCGCAGCTGGTGCTGATCTAGGCACTCCGGCCTACTCATCGTCGCCCCGTGCCTGACACGGGGCCGGGCTTGCTTGCCCGGGCGTGACGCTTGCGGCGAAGATCAGCCAAGCCCCGTGTCGAGCACGGGGCGACGGAGAGGATTGGGCGCAACTGAGTCCTCCCCGCCACACCCCCACATCCGGAGTCCTCTGCAGCCGGCCGGACTCAATATCTTGTGCCGGACTCGTTTCGTTCCGCCCGTGCGCACCAGTATCGGCAAAGACCTTCGGGAAATTAGACGCTTGACGCGGACTCTTCGAAGACTAATGCCTGTGGATAAATCTCCGGCATGACAGGCGAGGCTCCCGTGGCAATCGTGATAGACACAGTGAAGACGCGCGCAAAAAGCGTTGGAAAAGCGAAGGAAATTGTCCGTTCGCCGGATCTGCCGCTGGGCCGCATCCTGCCCGGCGATTGCATCGCCGCGATGCGTTCGCTGCCGAGCGCCTCGGTCGATCTCGTCTTTGCCGATCCGCCCTACAACCTTCAGCTCGGCGGCGATCTCAATCGCCCGGACGGCAGCCATGTCGATGCGGTGACCGACCACTGGGACCAGTTCGATTCCATGGCGGCGTATGACACGTTCACGCGCGAGTGGCTGACCGAGGCGCGCCGGGTGCTGAAGCCCGACGGCGCGCTGTGGGTGATCGGCAGTTACCACAACATCTTCCGCGCCGGCAGCATCCTCCAGGACCTCGGCTTCTGGATCCTCAACGACATCGTCTGGCGCAAGACCAACCCGATGCCCAACTTCAAGGGCACGCGCTTCACCAATGCCCACGAGACGCTGATCTGGGCCAGCATGGGCGAGAAGGCGCGCTACCACTTCAACTACCGCGCGATGAAAACCTTGAACGACGAGCTCCAGATGCGCTCGGACTGGGTGCTGCCGATCTGTTCGGGCGGGGAGCGCCTCAAGGAGGATGGCCGCAAGGCGCACCCGACGCAGAAGCCCGAGGCGTTGCTCTATCGGGTGCTGCTCGCAACCACCGAGAAGGGTGACGTGGTGCTCGATCCCTTCTTCGGCACCGGCACGACCGGCGCGGTGGCGAAGCGGCTGGGGCGTCAGTGGATCGGCTGCGAGCGCGAGGATTTCTATCGCGGCGTCGCCGAGAAGCGCATCGCGCGCGAGCTACCCCTCGACGAGAGTGCCCTTGCCACCATGCAAAGCCCGCGCAGCGCCCCCAAGGTGGCCTTCGGAGCCGTGGTGGAAGCGGGGCTGATCCCCCCGGGATCGCAGGTTTTCGACAAGAAGCGGCGCTGGGTGGCGACGGTGCGGGCGGACGGCTCGCTCGATTGCGGCGGGCAGGCGGGCTCGATCCACGTGCTCGGCAAGGATCTGCAGGGTGCGCCCTCGTGCAATGGCTGGACCTTCTGGCATTATGAGGCAGGCGGGGATGTCAGGCCCATCGACGCGGCGCGCCAGCTCTACCTGCTGGCCGCCGAGGACTGAGGCTCCGCTGCATGGACGAGCGCGTCTATCTCTGGCCGCTGACGCTGGTGCCGGGGCCGCAAGCGGTGGCGGGCGCGGCGGTGCGGCTCGGCGGCTCGATGGCCTATGCGCGCGAGTTCGCGCTGGTGGTGCGCAGGGGCCGCAAAGTTCAGAGCCGGATTGTGGGAACACCCGAGGAAATCCGGGCGGGAATCGCGCGGCTTCCTACGCACCTCGCCGAAGACGCAAGCGCGCTATGGGTGAACATCGCGAAGATCCACCCCCCCCTCCAGCTGGGCAACAGAACGATCCGGCTGGACCAGCCGCAGGTGGTCGGCATCCTCAACGTGACCCCCGACAGCTTCTCCGATGGCGGGCAGCACGACAGCCTCGATCAGGGCCGCGCCCATGCCGCCGCCATGCTCGAGGCGGGGGCGGCGATCATCGACATCGGCGGGGAGAGCACCCGCCCCGGTGCATCGGCGACATTCGAGGACGAGGAGATAGGGCGCGTCGTGCCGGCGATCGAATACTGCGCCGCGATGGGCGCCGCGATCAGCCTCGACACCCGCCGCGCCGGCGTGCTCGCAGCCGGGCTCGAGGCGGGGGCGCACATGGCGAACGACGTCTCGGCGCTGCGCTATGATCCGCGCACTGTCGAGGTGGTGGCCGAGTCGCGCTGCCCTGTGGTGCTGATGCATGCGCCGGGCGCCGGCGAGGACCTGCACAAGGGCGGCGACTACGCCGACGTGGTGAGCGAGGTGTTCGACTTCCTCAAGTCTGCCAAGGCCAAGGCGATCGTCAATGGCATCGCCGAGGAGCGGATCGTGCTCGATCCCGGCATCGGCTTCGGCAAGTCGCTCGCCGAGAACCTCGCGCTCTTGAACGCCCTGCCGCTCTTCCACGCGCTCGGCAGCCCGCTGATGCTGGGCGCGAGTCGCAAGCGGATGATCGGCGCGCTCTCGGGCGAGGAGCCTGCCGACCAGCGGCTGGCCGGCTCGCTCGCCCTAGCATTGAAGGGGATGGAGGCGGGCGTCCACCTGCTGCGCGTCCACGACGTTGCCGAGACGGTGCAGGCGCGCAACGTGTGGCGCGGCATGCGGGATGCCGCGCTCACCGATTTCAGCGCCTTGCCGGCGGACTGAGCCCGCTCAGCCGGGCGAGGCCGCGCTGCCGGCCAGCAGTCCTCCGTCCAGCGTGAGTTCCGCGCCGGTCATGTAGGCGCTCTCCTCGCTGGCGAGGAAGACGCACAACGCAGCGACCTCCTCCGGCGTGCCGAAGCGCTTCAATGGCGTGTCGGCGACCAGCGCCGCCATGTTCGCCTCGCGCTCCGGCCCGTCCCCCAGCATCGGCTCCCACATCGGGGTGAGCACCGCGGCGGGGTGTACCGAATTGCAGCGCACCTGCCAGCTCTGCTGGGCAGCGTAGAGCGCGACCGACTTGGAGTGGTTGCGGATCGCGGCCTTTGACGCGGCATAGGCCGCCGCCCCCGGGATCCCGACCAGCCCCGAGCGCGAGGAGATGTTGATGATCGAGCCCTTGCGGGCCTCGCGCATCGCGCGGAGGGCATAGCGGCAGCCGAGGAAGGTGCCGTCAGTGTTGACCGCATGGACGGCTCGCCAGTCGGCAAGGCTGGCGTGCTCCGGATCGTGAGGGGCCATCCCCTCCTCGAACCCGGTGATGCCGGCATTGTTGACCACCACGTCGGCCTGCGGGTGGAGCGCGCCGAGCGCCTCCCAGTCGGCTTCGGAGCGAACGTCGAGGTGAAGGTAGTCGGCGCCGAGCGCGGCGGCGGCGGCGCGGCCGGTCTCGTCGTCGATGTCGGTAAGAAGGACGCGCGCGCCCTCGGCGATGAAAGCCGCGGAAATGGCGCGGCCGATGCCGCGCGCAGCGCCGGTGACGACGCAGAATGCGCCTTGGAGTCTGGGCATGAGGGAACCTCGGAAATGGGAAGTGAACAGGGGCAAAGGGCTGCTCGCCGTGCCCGGTTGTGCTGTTGCCGCCTTAGCGGTGACGCTTGTTCACTTGACCTACTCCTGTCTGGTGTCGCGCCGATGTCGCGGCGACGGCGCGATGTCAAGGTCTAGAGCGTGAAGCCGCCATCCGAGACCATCACGTGTCCCGTCACGTTCACGGCGGCATCGCTGAGCAGGAAGAGGATGCTGGCGGCAATCTCGTCCGGGCTGGCGAAGCGACCGAGCGGCGTGGTCTTGGCCATCGCCTTGAGCGTCGCCTCGCGGCCGATCGCCGCGACCGAGGCCTGGAAGTCCGCGCCGCTCTCCCAGATCGCGGTATCGACGCCGCCGGGCGCGATGGCGTTGACGCCGATGCCGTTCCGCGCATTCTCGGCCGCCGCGATCCGCGCCATGTGCGCGACAGCGGCCTTGGCGGTGCCATAGGGCCCGATCCCCGGCACCGGCTTCAAGCCAGTGGTCGAGGCCACTACCACGACGCTCCCCTGCTTGCCCTCCATCGCGCGCAGCGCTGTGGCCAGCGTCAGGAAAGCACCGTCGAGATTGACTGCCATGACCCGTCGCCATACGGCTAGGGTGAGGCTGGCGATCGTCCCGCTCGATCCGATCCCGGCATTGACCACGGCATGGTCGAGCCCGGCAAGGCGCGGCGCGAGCTCCTGCCACAACGCCTCGTCGGCAACGCTGCCGGTAATGCGATGGATATCCCCTGGGAGGTCAAGCGCGTCCAGGCCGGCTGCGTCGACATCGACCAGAACCAGCCGCGCCGCCCCCCGCGCCGCCAGCGCCCGCGCACACGCCGCCCCGATCCCCGAAGCGGCGCCAGTGACGAGCGCGGAGCGCCCGGCGAAACCCTGAAGTGTTGTCATGGCTGGGGCTGCCAAGAATCGGGTGCGCATTTGTCGAGGCAGCGGCGCAGCCGGCCGATGGGTCAGAAATGCGAGGAGAAGGCACGTCTGATGCGTCGATCCTCACCGTCACGCTCT
>JBJTSG010000336.1:0-3027 GCA_046076505.1 Erythrobacter sp.
AGTTCCGGCTCAACCCCGTAGGCCTTGAGCCCCGTCCAGTGCTTCTTGAGCTCCTCGGCGCAGCCGGTGAGGTGGCCGCCCGTGCCGACCCCGGTGATCAGCACGTCGATCGGTGCGTCGGCGAAGTCGGCGAGGATTTCCTGCGCAGTGGTGCGGGCATGGACGGCGGGGTTGGCGGCATTGTCGAACTGGCTCGGCATCCAGGCGCCGGGGGTACTATCGACGAGCTCCATCGCCCGCTCGATCGCGCCCTTCATGCCCTTCTCGCGCGGGGTGAGATCGAAGCTCGCGCCATAGGCGAGCATCAGACGGCGGCGCTCGATCGACATGCTTTCGGGCATGACCAGGACGAGCTTGTAGCCCTTGACGGCGGCCACCATCGCCAGGCCGATCCCGGTGTTGCCGCTGGTCGGCTCGACGATCGTGCCACCCGGCTTCAATGCGCCGCGGACCTCGGCATCCTCAACCATCGCCAGCGCGATACGGTCCTTGATCGAGCCACCGGGGTTCGCCCGCTCCGATTTCGCCCACACCTCGTGGTCGGGGAACAGCCGTGAAAGCCGGATGTGCGGGGTCCCGCCGATCGTGGCAAGGATGTTGTCAGCCTTCATGTCGATACCTCTCGTTTGAGTGTCTGCGGCTCGAAGCTGCGGGCGCGGCGCAGCTCGGGAAAATACCACGTCCAGACCAGTGTCACGAATATCGCACCCGCGCCGCCGAATACAACCGCGCCGACCGCACCGAACAGCGCCGCGGCGAGCCCGGACTGCATCTCGCCCAGTTCGTTCGAGGCCGAGATGGCGAGCCCCGAGATCGCCGAGACCCGCCCGCGCTTGTCGTCGGGTGTGAAGAGCTGGACGAGCGAGCTCCTGATGTAGACCGACACCATGTCAACTGCGCCCATCAACGCGAGAATTCCCAGCGACAGGAAGAAGTTGCGCGAATAGGCAAACGCGATGGTGAGCGCACCGAACGCGGCGACAGCGACGAGCATCTTGACCCCCACCTCACGGGCAAGCGGGCGGAAGGAGAGCCACAGGGCGACGCTCGCCGCGCCAAGCGCCGGGGCTGCGCGCATCAGGCCGAGCCCTTCCGGCCCGACGAACAGGATGTCGCGGGCGAAGACCGGCAGCAGCGCGGTCGCTCCCGCCAGCAGGACCGCGAAGAGGTCCAGCGTGATAGAGCCGAGCAGGAACCGCTCGCGCCAGACGTAAGCGAGGCCGTCGATGATCTGCCGAAGCGGCTTCAGGGGCGGCCCCTCGTGCTTCGCGCGGATCGGGCGGACGGTGAGGATCAGGAACATCGAGGCGCCGAGCAGGCCCGCCGAGATGGCATGCGGCAGCCATTCCGCTCTCGCGAAGATCAGCCCGCCCACCGCCGGCCCGGCGACGCTCGCCGTCTGCCAGGCGATCGAACCCAAGGCGATCGCGCGCGGCAGGAGCGCGGGGCCGACGATGTTGGGCGCGATCGCGCTCATTGCCGGGCCGAGGAACACCCGCGCCGCGCCGTGTGCGGCGGCGAGGGTGAAAAGGACCGGCAGATTGAGCGCGTCGGCCCATGTCAGGAGCGCCAGCACCACCGCCACGCCGCCATCGATACCGTTGGCGAAAGCGGCAACATGGCGCCGGTCGAAGCGATCCGCGGCAAGACCCGCCACCGGGGTCAGCACGAACAAGGGGATGAACTGTGCAAGGCCGAGCAGACCGAGCTGAAAGGAGGCTTCGGCGACGCTCATGCCATAATCGTCGCGGGCGACGGCGTAGAGCTGGTAACCGAGCAGCACCACCATCGACATGGTGGCAAAGACACCCATGAAGCGGGCGATCCAGTAGCGGCGATAATCGGGGATCTGAAGCGGGCTGGTCGGTTCCATCACGCCAGCGCCATGGCAGGCGCCGAAGCCGCTGCCAAGCTGGGGAAACGGGTCGCGTTGTCAGCCGTGCTTTGGCTCAGCGAGGGCGGCGCAGCCGCGGGTTGGGCTGGAGCTGGTCGATGATCGCGACGAAATCGTCCAAGCGGATGATGCGCTCGAACTGAAAGCCTGCGCGGCTGTCGCGCGTCCAGATCACGTAGGCCTCGATGCGGCCGACAACCGGCAGTCGGATGATGATCCGGTCACCGCGGGCAAGCCGCGCGGCGTCGTCGACCATGAAACCATGCGCCGAAAGGTTGCAGACGTGCAGGTGCAGATCGCCATGCACGAAATGCTCGACGATCGCGGGAAAATCGACCGGATGGCGCGCGGCGCGGCGCAGGTCGGTAACGCTCAGATTGGCTCCGCTCGGCACGTGTCGCGATCCTTCCCTCCGTCTGGGACACGAGAAGGGAAATGCCCGAGAAAGGCTGACAATTCGTAAAGGCGCCCAAGCTGGGCCGGGAGATTTTCAGCGGCGGACCAGCGCGTGCTTCTTCTTGCCGAGGCTGAGACGCAGGGTCTGGCCTTCATCTGGAAGGACGAAGTGACCAGGATCGGTGATCGTCTCGCCCTCGAGCTTGACGGCGTTCTCGGCAAGCTTGCGCTTCGCTTCCCCGTTGGAGGCGGTGAGGCCGACCTCGGTGAGGAGCGCGGCGATGCGCATGCCCTCGGGGCCGGTGGCGATGCTCGGCAGGTCCTCGCCCGCGCCGCCCCCGGCGAAGGTTTCGCGCGCCGTCGCTTCCGCGCGGACGGCGGCATCCTCGCCCCGGACGAGTTTCGTGACCTCGTTGGCGAGGACGATCTTTGCCGCATTTATGTCAGCACCTTCAAGCGCTTCGAGGCGGCTAATTTCATCCAGCGGCAAGTCCGTGAACAGCCGCAGGAACTTGCCCACGTCCGCGTCATCGACGTTGCGCCAGTATTGCCAGAAGTCATAGGCCGGGAGCTGGTCCTCGTTGAGCCATACCGCACCTGCCGCAGTCTTGCCCATCTTCGCGCCGCTCGCGGTGGTGAGCAGCGGGGTGGTGAGGCCGAACAGCTCGGTGCCGTCCATGCGCCTGCCGAGCTCGATCCCGTTGACGATGTTGCCCCACTGGTCCGACCCGCCCATC
>JBJTSG010000337.1:0-2688 GCA_046076505.1 Erythrobacter sp.
GAGGGGGGCGACAGGGGCCGTGCCGCAGCACCGGGTTTGGGGAGCAGCCGCCATTTCGCTGACACTTGCGCTGATCCTCGCCTATGTCGCTGCCCAGATCGGCCTTGCGGTCTGGGCCGGGCGCGGGGCGAAGTCCGATGCCGATTACCTCGTGGCGGGCCGCAGTCTCGGGCCGTTTGCCGTGGGGATGAGCCTGTTTGCCACCTGGTTCGCCTCCGAGACCCTGATCGCGACCTCGGGCGAAGTCGCCCGCGATGGCCTCGCCGGCGCACGCACCGAGCCCTTCGCTTATGCGATCGGCATCCTCGCCATCGCGCTGTTCTTCGCGCACCGCCTGCGCAGCGGCGGGTTCATCACCATCGCCGACTTCCTGCGCAGCCGCTTCGGCGCGGGGACCGAGAAGCTCGCCGCCGGCGTGATCGCGCTTTCGGCCACCACCTGGTCGGCCGCGCAACTCTTTGCTTTCGCGACGATCATCGCGGGCGCGGCGGACATCGACTTCACCCTCGCCCTCGCCGGCGCGACGCTGCTGGTGATGACCTACACCATGTTCGGCGGCCTCGCCGGGGACGTCGTCACCGATATCGTGCAGGGGGCGATCATCATCGCCGCGATCCTCTTGCTCTTCGCGCTGATGGTCTCCGCATCGGGAGGCCCTGCGGCCATGTGGGCCGCTGCGCCTCCAAGCGTCTGGAATTTCACGGTTCCCGGAGAGAGCTGGGTCGATCTCGCCGAGCTCTGGCTGATCCCGATCGCGGGCACGATGGTGAGCCAGGAGGCACTCGCCCGGACGCTCGCCGCGAAGTCCCCGGAAGCCGCGCGGCGGGGGGCGCTGTGGGGAGCAGCGATCTACCTCGCGGCGGGGTTGGTGCCGGTCGCGCTCGGGCTGTTCGGGCCGCAGGCCGCCGCGCGGCTCGGGGTCACGCTCGGCACGGACGAGGCCTATCTGCCGAGCCTTGCCGCTGCGCTCTTCCCCGATTGGCTGCTGATCGTCTTCACCGGCGCGCTGGTCTCGGCGATCCTTTCCTCGGTCGATTCCGCGCTGCTCGCGGTCTCGGCGGTGGTCACTGAGAGCGGGTACAAGAGCCTGAAACCGAACGCTTCTCCCCGCCAACTCCTACGCGCGGCGCGGCTCGCGACGGTCGGTGCGGCGATGGTGGCGGCGTGGCTGGCGATGCAGGGGGAGAGCCTTCGCAACCTCGTCCTCGACGCAGGGAGCATCGCCGCGGTGCTGGCGGTGCCGATCATCGCCGGGCTCGCCGGGTGGACCCGCTCGGGCACGGCGGCCGTGGCGGCGATCGGGATGCAGGTCGGCGTGCTGGCGGTGTGCGACTGGAGCCTCGGCGTGCCGGGCGCCTTCCTGTGGATGATCGCGAGCGGCGCTGCGACCTTCGCCGCGGTGAGCCTCTTCGCCTTGCGCAAAACCGCCGCAAAAGCACCCGATGGCGGGGGCTTCGAGGGGGTCTAGCAGGGGTGTGAGGGGGGTCTGGCGCGGGCTAGCCGGGGTCTGGACCCGTGTTCAGAGGGCCTGGGGTGAGCCGGGCTTTCGGTGATGTCGCTGGTTGTGTGTGGCTGTGGCTCGGGGCGTTCCCACCCCCGGCCCCGATACCCGCCCCGGCGCAGGCCGGGGGCAAGCGGGAGGGGCGTATCGGCGCTCTCTTCCCCCCTCCCGCCCGCGGGAGGGGTCGGGGGTGGGCCTCTAGCCCCCCTACCCTCGCGCGCTCACCCGAGGATCGTGCGCTGCCCCACGCAGAGGAGCCGCCCCTTGGCGAGCACGCCAGCGCGCGGGGTCATGCCGCCCGGAGCTGTCGCCCGCGCACCCGACGCAGCGACGGGCTCGCTCCCCTTGCCGCCGCCGATGCGCCCGGCCTCGACCGGCCTCAGGTAGCGGAGCTGTAGGCCAACAAAGACACCTCCGCCCCCGGATCGCCGCGCGAGACGGGCGAGAGGCCCGGCTTGCCCCCTGCCCCGCCCCTTCCGGAGCGGACGGCGGAAGCGTGCGATCACGCGGCATCAGCGGGAGCCTCCTGCAAGCGAGTGACGCGCGGGAGGGTAGTTGGGCGCGGGGGTTGTAGGAAAGTGGGTCGAGGCGGTTCAATGACTAGAGCAATCTAAGACTTTCTTATTGCCTTTCAGCGTCAGGGTTGAGATCAGGTGCTCATGAAATTCGAACGCATTCGCATCTGTGGCCTTTTTGGCCAGTCCGATCATGAATTCAGCCTAGAGGGTGAACCCACGTTTCTGGTCGGACCCAACGGGTCTGGCAAAACAACGTTGCTGAAGGCCTTCTTCTTCACATGTACCGGGCAATGGGAGAAACTTTCATCGCTACCCATTGCGAGCGTAGAGTTCGCCAGCGGCGATATGGCTATAACGCTCGACCAGAGCGACTTCCAACAGATGATCCGTGTTGAACGTCTTCTACAGCCCTATTTCCGAAGAGTGACCGGTCCACTGCGGCACCTGTGGCCAAATGATTGGGAGGTTGTCGAACGACATTTAAAGATGAACCGTTCACTAGACCGAACTTCTCCGGCGTTCCTAGAGCGACTGGAAATAGAGTATGAGTATCTGGCGGAAGTGCAGAACTTCGTCATACAGGCTAGCGTCCGCGCTCGTGGTGTAATTTCTGGTGGAGATTGAGGTGATCGCATGGGGTGGGGCATGCCCCACCCCATGCGATTTCGA
>JBJTSG010000338.1:0-5880 GCA_046076505.1 Erythrobacter sp.
CCCCGCCCCGGGCTTGACCCGGGGCCCCGCTTGCCTTGCTAGACCTAACCCTCCCGCGCCGCCCTTATCGCCGCCCCTGCCGCAAACGGCGCTATCGCCACCAGCGCCAGACTGATCGCCCCGACGAAGCCGAGGCTCGCCGCGTCCTGCCGCGCAAGCGCGCCTGCGCCGAAGATCAGGATGGGGAGGGCCAGCGGGATCAGCATCAGGCCCGAGAGCGCCGCGCCCGCGCGCAGGCTCGCGGTTAGCGCCGCGATCATCAACCCGATCGCGGCGAGGCCGGGCGTGCCCGCGACGAGGCCCCACAGGAGCAGGCTGAAGGTCTCGCCCTCGATCTTGAGCAGCGCGGCGGCGGGGAAGGTCGCGAGGAGGAGCGGCGGGCCGAAGCTCAGCCAGTGGGCGAGGAGGCGCACGGCCATCATCGCCTCCTCGGCAAGGCCGCGTAGCCTCAACTGGTCGAAGAACCCGAGTTCGATGTCGCGCGCGACGAGCTTCTCGAGCGGCAGGATCGCCGCGAGCAGCGCCGCGATCCACACCACGCCCCCGCCGGTCTTCGCCATGAGGTTGGCGTCGGGCCCGACGGCGAAGGGGAAGAGCATCGCCACCGCGACGAAGAACACCACGGGAAGTGCGGCACCACTGCCCGTGAAGGGGAAGAACTGCGCGAGATCGCGGCGGAGGAGGGCGAGGATCATGCCTCCTCGTCCTCCAGCGCGGCAGGGGCAAAATCCTCGATGGCGAAGCTCGTCATGCCGGGGACATCGAGCGGCTGGTGCGAGGCGATCAGCGCGATCCCGCCGCCCGCGCAATGTTCGCGGACGAGGTCGCTGACGAGCGCCTGCGAGGCCGTGTCGAGGCCCGACAAGGGCTCGTCGAGCAGCCACACGGGCGCGGCCTGCCCCAGCACCCGGGCGAGGGCGGCGCGCTTCCTCTGGCCGGTCGAAAGGTAGCGCACCGGCACCTCGGCAAGGCTCTCGAGCCTCAGGCGCGCCATGATCGCCGCCGGGTCGCGCGCGCCGTCCATGCCGAACCAGAAGGCGAGCGCCTTGGCAAGCGGCAGGTCGGGATCGAGCCCGGTGCGTTCGTCGAGCAGCGCCAGTGCGCCCTCCCGCCGGACCTCGCCGGCATAGGGCTTCGTCAGGCCGGCGAGCGCGCGGATCAGCGTCGTTTTCCCGGCCCCGTTCGCGCCCGTGACGTGGCACGCCGCGCCCGCTTCGAGGCGGAACGACAACCGCCGGAACAGCAGCCGCTCGCCCCGGCGGCAGGCGACATTCTCGGCGATCAGCGATGCGGGTGAGGCTTGCATTCGCCCCATGCCTTAGGGAAAAGCCGCTGGCCGAACAAGCGACCCCCTCAATGCAAGGAATGCCCCATGTCCGTTGCCGAATTGACCCCCGACGAAGCCGCCGCGCTGCTTGAGGCCCATCCCGAATGGGAGTCCGCGCGCGAGGGCAAGGCGATCGCACGGACGTTCCGCTTCAAGGATTTTTCCGAGGCCTGGGGCTTCATGAACCGCGTCGCGCTGCTCGCCGAGGCGCAGGATCACCATCCGGAATGGTTCAACGTCTACAACCGGGTCGAGGTGACACTGACCACCCACGACGCGGGCGGGTTGTCGGCGCGCGATGCGAAGATGGCGGCGGCGATGGACGCCTTACTGGCCTAGGGGCCTGAGGCTGTTCCTGAGCTGCTTTCTGACCTTGCCGGGCATCCAGCGCTTGGCGAAGGCCATGCGCTTGGAGGTCGGGCCCACGAAGTAGTCGAGCTTCGTGCCATGCACCGCCTCCCACACGGCCTCGGCGACATGGCTGACGGGGCTGATCTCGAGCCCGGCGGCCTTGACCCGCTCGCGGATCGGCTCGTTCGACTTGCGGTTTCCCGTGCCGCTGAGGAGCGGGGTGTCGATGAAGGCGGGGCACACCGAGGCGACGGTGATGCCGTCGGGCGCCCATTCGGCGTCCAGGCTCTCGGTCACCGCGCGCACCCCGAACTTGGTGGCGCAATAGACGCTCATCCCCGCCGAGCCCGCGATGCCCGCTGCGCTCGCCATGTTGACGAGGGCCGAGCCGGGTGCGGTCGCCTTCAGGTACGGATAGGCGGCCTGCGCGCCGTAGAGCACGCCCTTGAGGTTGATGTCGAGGCAGCGGTCGATCTCCTCGGGATCGAGCTCGGAAAGCGACCCGCCGGTGCCGATCCCGGCGTTGTTGACCATCGCGTCGATCCGGCCCCCGGCGGCTGCGGCGAAGGCGGCGAGCGCCGCGTCCCACGCCGCCCGGTCGCGCACGTCGAGGCGGCCCGCCCACTTGGCCTCGCCCGCGATCTGCCCGAGCGTCTCCTGCATCCCCGCCTCGTTGATGTCGGCGACGCCCACGAACCAGCCGCGCTGGGCGAAGAGCAGCGCGCTGGCGCGCCCGATGCCCGAGCCGCCGCCGGTGATGAAGATGCTGCGCTGTCTCACTGGGCTGTCCCTCTTCCCGATTGCTATTTGCAACCCGTCTAGTGCGGACTGACAGGCTTGTCAGCAGGGAGAGAGGCCGCAACTCACAGCGGCGGGTATCGGACGATCGAGACGGTGGCCAAATGACCGGAGGTGGGTGGATGGCCGCCTTGGCCCTCTCCCCTTGCGGGAGAGGGTTGGGATAGGGGTCCGCAGCAAATCTCCGGCCCTGCCCCCTCTCAACTGCGACGAGGCAGCAAGCTGCCAAGTCTCCGTATCTCTTCCGCGAGGGGAGAGAGCCGCAAGTCCGCAACGGGGTCGCCAGCGGACCGTCGGCTTTCAGGCCGGAGCGTCAGGTAACGGACGCCCTCTCACAGCGCCGGATTGGCGTAAAAGTGCCAGGTGAAGATCGCCATCGCCCCCCGCTGCGGCGACCAGCCTTCCGCAAGCGCGCGGGTCGCCTTTTCCGCCGGGCGTTCCTCCAGCCCCAGCAGGCGCTTCACCCCCTCCTGCACGGCGAGGTCGCCGGCGGGCCAGATGTCGGGGCGGCCTTCCGCGAAGAGGAGGTAGATCTCCGCCGACCAGCGGCCGATGCCCTTGATGCGGGTGAGGAGCGCGATCGCTTCCTCGTCATCGGCAGGCAGGGCGTGGAAATCGAGTTCGCCCGCCTCGACCAGCTCGCACAGGGACCGTGCATAGGACTGCTTCTGGCGCGAGAGGCCGCAGGCGCGCAAGGTATCGAAATCGCGCTTGAGGAGGCACGAAGGGGTGAAGCCTTCGCCGAGCTCCGCCTCGAGCTTGCGCCACATCGAGGCGGCCGCCGCCACCGAGACCTGCTGGCCGACGATGGTGCGCAGCATCGTCACGAAGCCGCGCTCGCGCAGGCGCGGTTCGGGATAGCCGACCCGCTCCAGCGCAGCCGCCACTTTCGGCTCGCGCTGGCTGAGCGCATCGAGGTCGCTCCGCAACTTTTCCGAACTCAAGCCCACTGCCACTTTCCCGAACTTGCCTTGATCCCGCGACTGCCTTAGCAGCCTCGGGCCACTCTCACAGCGCAAACTCCTGCGCGTAATCTTCGAAAAGGAACCTAGGTCCATGCCCAGACTGGTCGTCACCAACCGCGAAGGCGCCACCAGCGAGATCACCGTCGAGGACGGCCTCACCGTGATGGAAGCGATCCGCGACAATGGCTTCGACGAGCTCCTGGCGCTGTGCGGCGGGTGCTGCTCGTGTGCGACCTGCCACGTCCATGTCGACCCGGCCTTCGCCGACAAGCTGCCGAAGATGAGCGAGGACGAGGACGACCTGCTCGAATCCTCAGATCACCGCGTGGCGACCAGCCGCCTGTCGTGCCAGATCCCCGTCACCGCGGAGCTTGACGGCCTCCACGTCACCATCGCCCCGGAAGATTGATCCGAAGGAGGGCGGGCCGGTGGACGCCGATCTCGCCCGCTTCCTGCGCGACGAACTGGGCCTCGCGCCCGAAGGCTCGGACGCGGGCGGCGCGTGGAGCGTGCGCGGCCCGGTGGCCGTGTGGCAGGGCAGCGCCGACAAGCCCGCCAAGGGGGCGTGGTTCTTTCTCGTCGTCGCCGGCGAGACCGCGCAGGCGATCCGCGCCAACGCGACCAAGGCCGACGCCTGGGGTTCGGTCAGGATCGAGGCGACCATCGGCGGCACGACCTGGCGCACCTCGCTGTTTCCCTCCAAGGCGCATGGCGGCTGGCTGTTGCCGTTGAAGGCGGCCGTGCGGAAGGCGGTGAAGATCTGGGAGGTCGACGAACTCGCGGCGGTGGTGAGCCTCGCCTGACCTCTCCTTCTTCGTCATTGCGATGCGCCGGAGGCGATGCGGCAATCCACGATCCGCTGGTGCTCGAAGATGCGGCGTTCGTCCATGGATTGCTTCGCTTCGCTCGCCATGACGATGGTCGGTTGAACGCTTCGTCGCCTTCGACATTGCCCCCCGTGCCCGCAGCGCCTAACTTCACGCCATGAACATCACCCGCCCCTTCGGCGACACGCTCGCGCTCATCGGCAACACCCCGCTCGTCCGCCTCGCCGGCCCCTCCGAAGCGGCCGGGTGCGACATCTGGGGCAAGTGCGAATTCGCCAATCCCGGCTCCTCGGTGAAGGACCGCGCGGCGCTCTACATCGTGCGCGATGCGGAGAAGCGCGGGGAGCTGAAGCCGGGCGGCACAGTGGTCGAGGGGACGGCGGGCAACACCGGGATCGGCATTGCCCTCGTCGCCAACGCGCGCGGCTACAGGACGATCATCGTCATGCCCGACAACCAGTCCAAGGAGAAGATGGACACGCTGCGGGCGCTGGGCGCGGAGCTTGTGCTGGTGCCGCCCACCAAGTTCTCCGACGCCGGCCACTTCGTCCACACCTCGCGCCGCTTGGCCGAGGAGACCCAGGGCGAGGTGTGGGCCAAACAGTTCGACAACATCGCCAACCGCCGCGCGCATATCGAGGGCACGGCACCCGAGATCTGGGAGCAGACCGGCGGGCGGATCGACGGCTTTACCTGCGCCGCCGGCACGGGCGGGACGATCGCGGGGGTGGGCCTGGGCCTCAAGGCGCTCGACGAGAATATCCGCGTTGCGCTGACCGACCCGCACGGCGCGGCGCTCTACAACTACTACGCCCACGGTGAGCTCAAGGCCGAAGGCTCCTCGGTTGCAGAGGGGATCGGGCAGGGGCGGATCACCGCCAACCTCGAAGGCGCGCCGATCGACACGCAGTACCGCATTGCGGACGATGAGGGGCTCCACTGGGTCGCCCGCCTGCTGCGCGAGGAGGGGCTGTGTCTCGGGCTGTCTTCCGGCATCAACGTCGCGGGCGCGGTGGCGCTCGGCAAGGAGCTGGTCGCGGAAGGGCGCGACAATCCGCAGGTGGTGACGATCCTGTGCGATACGGGCTTCCGCTACCTCTCGACCCTCTACAACCCCGAATGGCTCGCGGCGAAAGGCCTGCCGGTGTTCGACTGGCTCGCCCGTGCGCCGTCCGCCCCCAGCGTGGGAGCCGCCGCATGAGCCAGCCGGGACTGCGCGAGAAGCTGAAGCGCCTCAACCAGCGCAACCTCTTCCACCCCGCCGCCGCCGAGACGGCGAATAGCCTGAACGAGGGCCCGCCGGTCAATGCGCTGGCCCGCGCCGAGGCGGTGCAGCGGCTCCAGGTGGGGCTGCTCGGGATCGTCGCGATGGTGCTGCTGGTCGGCCTTGCTAGCATTATCGGCGGGCAGGTCGAGAAGACCGACCAGCTCGCGGTGCCCGAGGCGGCGCCGACCACCGAACCGGGCGCCGAGGCGGCGGGCGCCAACCCGCTCGCCGACGCGGGCGTGGTTCCCGACATTGCCGTCGAGCCGAGCCCCTCGCCGAGCGTCAAGCCGCTCGACCTGCCCCCGCCGGGCGCGGCTCCGGCCAATGTTGCGCCCGCGCAGTAGC
>JBJTSG010000339.1:0-6482 GCA_046076505.1 Erythrobacter sp.
CAGATCGCGCCCCCCACCAGCACCGACAGGATCGTCCTGCGCCACGGCCGCTCGGGGAGCACTGCCGTGCCCTTGGCGGGCTTGAGCGCGAGGAGGTCGGGCCGGGTGCGGGCGATCGCCATGCCCACCAACCCCGCCCCGAGCACGATCAGCGGAAACGGCAGGTCGAACAGGAACAGCCCGGCAAAGGCGGCAAGCGCGAGGCCCTTCTTCACCGCCGTATCAAGCGCGCGGCCGGCGATCCTGAGCAGCGCCTGGACCACCACCGCGAGCACCGCGGCCTTCACCCCGAGGAACAGCGCCGCCACCCAGCCGAGGTTCGCGGCCAGCGCATAGAGCACCGACAGCGCCAGGATGATGGCCGCCCCGGGAATGACAAACAGCAGCCCCGCAGCCAGCCCGCCGCGCAGCCCTTGCAGCTTCCAGCCGATCCAGGTGGCGAGCTGCTGCGCCTCGGGACCGGGGAGCAGGTGGCAGAAGTTCAATGCGTGGAGGTAATCCTCCTCGGCCACCCAGCCGCGCTCTTCGACGAGCTCGCGGTGCATCAGCGCGATCTGCCCGGCCGGGCCGCCGAAAGACAGGAACCCGATGCGGGCAAAGACGCGCAGCAATTCGGCAAAGGAAGGGGCGGCGGCGGCGGGCGCCTGCGCAACAGGGAAAACGTCCGGTTCAGCCATGCAAACCTCGAAAATGCCCCCTGCCCGCGCGCGCTGCACGAGGGGGTGATGACGAGGCAACGCTTGGGCTTTTCTCGGCCTGGACGGGAGGTTGCTCGGCCCCGTGAGACGGGTGATAACCGCGCGGCAGCACCGCTTCAAGAGGGGTGCGCGCTGGCTTGGCGCGCGCGGCGGAGATATTATTTTGACATTTCTCGAATCGTCGAAAATTTCCATGCGACCCGATCACGTCATCCGCGCCCTCGGCGCCCTTGCGCAGGAACATCGCCTCGCCGCCTTCCACCTGCTGGTCGAGGCGGGGCCGCAGGGGCTCGCTGCCGGGGCCATCGCACAAGGCGTGGGCGCGCCGCCCTCCTCGATGAGCTTCCACCTCGCCCAGCTCGCCCATGCCGGGCTCGTCACCCAGCGCCGCGAAAGCCGCCGGGTCATCTACGCCGCCGACTTTGCCGCGATGAACGGCCTTGTCGCTTACCTCACCGACAATTGCTGCGGCGGCGCGGGCTGCCTTCCCTCCGCCGCTTGCGAGCCCGCCCCAGCCACGGAGACCGCCCCATGAAGCGCTTCCACCTGCATGTCGGCGTCGCCGACCTCGATGTCTCGATCGCCTTTTACACCCACCTCTTCGGCGCTCAGCCGAACGTGGTGAAGGCCGACTACGCCAAGTGGATGCTCGAAGATCCGCGCATCAACTTCGCGATCTCGATGCGCGAGGGCGCGGCCAAGGGGATCGAGCACGTCGGCCTTCAGGTCGAAGACGAAGGCGAACTCGCCGAGATCTATGCCCGATTGAAGGCCGCCGACCGCCCGGTGCTGGAGGAAGGCGCGACCACCTGCTGCTATGCCAAATCGGAAAAGAGCTGGATCGCCGATCCCGATGGCGTGGTGTGGGAAGCCTTCCTCACCACCGGGGGCAGCACCACCTATGGCGGCAGCCCCGATCTCGAACAGCTCGCGCATGCCGATGCGGCGACGGGGACCTGCTGCGTGCCGCAAGCCGCCGCCGCGCCGCCTGCGAAAACCGGCTGCTGCTGAGCTCAAACGCGGGGGCGCAACATGAACATTCTGGTGCTGTGCACGGGCAACTCCGCCCGATCGATCCTTGGCGAGGTGATCCTGAACCGGCTCGGCAAGGGACGGGTCACCGCCTTCAGCGCAGGGAGCCAGCCCAAGGGCGCGGTGCATCCGGGCGCGCTGCGCTTGCTGGCGGCGCGGGGCATCGACACCTCGGGGCTCCGTTCGAAAAGCTGGCACGTCTTCACCGGCCCCGATGCGCCCCGCATCGATCTCGTCATCACCGTGTGCGGCAATGCCGCGGGCGAGGCCTGCCCGGTCTTCCCCGGCACGCCCTTGCGCGCCCATTGGGGCCTGCCCGATCCCGCCGCGGTGACGGGCGATCACGCGGCGGTCGATGCCGCCTTCGCCCAGACCTGGGACTGGCTGACGATGCGCGTCGAGGCGCTGCTCGCCTTGCCCTTCGCGACGATGGCGCGCGCCGAGCTTCAGGCGCGGCTCGCCGAAATCGGCCAGATGGAGGGCGCCGCATGAGCCGCAACCTCCTTGCCGAGGCGCTGGGGAGCTTCTTCCTCTTCGCGGTGGTCGTCGGATCGGGGATCATGGCCGAAAGCCTCGCGGGCGGGAACGTCGCCATCGCGCTGATCGGCAACACGCTGGCGACCGCGGCGATCCTCTATGCGCTGATCACCATGCTGGGGCCGATCTCGGGCGCGCATTTCAACCCGGCGGTGACTCTGGTCTTCGCGCTGCGCCGCGAGATCGAAGCCAAGCCGGCGCTCACCTATGGCGCGGCACAGCTCGTCGGCGGGCTGCTCGGCGTGTGGACCGCCCACCTGATGTTCGGCCTGCCGATCCTGCAATGGAGCGACACCGCACGCACGGCCCTGGGCCAGTGGGCGGGCGAGGCGGTCGCGACCTTCGGGCTGGTCCTGACCATCCTCGCTACCCGTGAGGCGCGGCACGAGGCGGTGCCCGCGAGCGTCGCGCTCTACATCGCGGCGGGCTACTGGTTCACCTCCTCGACGAGCTTCGCCAACCCCGCGATCACGCTCGCCCGCAGCCTCAGCGACACCTTCGCCGGCATCGCGCCCGCCGACGTTCCAGGCTTCGTGCTCGCGCAGCTCGCCGGGGCGGTGGCGGCGCTGGTCGCGGCGGGGATGCTGCTCCCACGCGACCGGCACGCCGACGCGACGCTCGACTAGGCCGCATGGCCCTGCGAGCGCCTGATGGGCCTCGATGGGGCAGCTGCAGTTCCGCCCAGAATTGCACGGGAACCAGCTGCGCATTCTCCCCGTTGCCCGCGCCAGGAAGCGGGTTCCTTTCTTGCCTGTCCGCCGGGAAAGCGGCAACCACCGACGGGAACCTGTGGTTAGCGGGGGTGGGCATTGAATTTCTGGGTCGGACTGGCGCTCGTCGCCGGGGCGCACGTGATTGTGAACCTGTGGCTCCAGCCGCGGATCGAGGCGCGCTGGCAGGCGGCCTCGGCAAGCGCCAAGGTCGCCAAGGCCGGCACCCTGGCCGCGCTCCAGACCGCCGGCGACTTCCTGCGCGTCGCGGCAATCACCTTCGGCATGCTCGCCGTCCTGTTTCTCGTCCTGCAATGGGCTGCGCCGGCTGCGAGCCTCGACGTACTCGCCGGATTGCAGGCAGCGGCGCTTGAGACGCACGACCGGGCAAAAGCGGCAAGCGGGTGGATCGCGCAGGGCCTCTTCTGGCTCGGCCTCGCCGGCGCCTTCGTCATTGCCTGGGCGCTGACCTTCGAGACCTACGGCCAGAAGCTCGCCGTCGAATATGTGCGCCAGCTCCGCGCGCTGGTCCTCAGCGAGCGCGAGGGTGCGCTCGTCCCCCTCCCGGCCACCGCAGAGATGCTTGCGTTGGCCGAACGGCCCGATGCCGAGGGCCTGAGCGCCGAGCGGCGCGCGCACCGCCTGCGCTACCTCGATCTGGTACGCCGCATCGATCTCTCCAAGCAGGTCCTCCCGCTCGAAGCTGATAGTGCGAGGGGCCGACTGCTGCGCCTCCTCTTCAGCGAGGGGATGGTGGAAACCGGCAAGAACAGCACCAAGCGGCTCGGCAAGGTCGCAGCGGCGGCGACCTGCGTTCTGATGATCGGCACCGCTGCCCCCGCCCTGCGTAGCGGGCTCGTGGAACCTGCGCTCGACACCTTTGCGAACCTCAGGATCGAACGCGCACTTGGCGCCGAGCGCGCGCGGCTGGCTGCGGTGGCGCAGGCGCCGTCCCCAGCGCCCGCCGCCGACGATCCCGACTATCTCGCCGCCGCCGAAGCCTTCCTCGACGCGCTCGCCGAGGACAGCCCGTGGATCACGGCTTCGGCCCGTATCGCCGACCGGGCGATCCCTTCCGCCGGCGAGCGGCGCATGATGAACGCGGCCTTCGCACGGATGGTCGCGCGCGATTCGGTGGTGCAGTCCTATGCCAATGATCCGGCAAGCGGCACCCGCGCCTTCGCCCTCGACGATCTGTCGGCGGGCGATCCCGGCCGCGCCGTGCTGGAGGAGATGCGGCGTCGCCAGGTCGGCCCCAGCGCGCTGCGCGCCGCCGCCGTCGCGCGGCTCGAGGAGACCTTGCGCAAAGCCGGTCGGACGGTCCCTGGCTTCCGCGAAAACCTCAAGAGAAGCCTCGAAGGCTTCAACCGGCCGGCGCGCCTCTCGACCTTCGCGACGATGGCGCTGTCCGATCAGTTCGCGCTCGCCGCCCAAGCCGCCTTCCCCGGCCCCGGCGGCGGCGACGCCGTGTTGGCCGGCGAGGGTGCAAAGGCGGGCCGCAAGGGCTTGCAGAAAAGCTTCGAACAGATCGTCCAGATCCGCTTCGCGGGGTTCCTCAACGATATCGCCGCGGGCAGGCCGCTCGGCAGCGCGCTCGCCCGGGTCCGGGGCGAGGGGTTGGAGACCCTGCTGCGGCGCGGCGATGCGGCGGGCGTCGCGGCGTTGATCGAGGAGGCGGACGCGCGGCGCGACGCATTCCTGTCGCGCGGGTTCACGCGGCCCGCAGTGCTCGCCAAGCAGGTAGATCCCGCCGAAGCGCGGGCTGCGAGCGAGGCGCTCGCGGAGGGGGACTGGCGCCAGCGGGTCTCGCTGCTGGCGCAGTATGACGACCTGCTCCCCGGCACGGCCCTGTCGCTGCCCACCCCGCTCGGGCTTGCCGCGGCAGGCGCTGGCCGGCCGCGCGAGGCGTTTCCAAGCCCGGTCAGCATACGCGCCGTCGGCGGCGCCCGCCTATCCAAGGTCAAGATGCGCGGCGGTTCGCTGGTCGGCGTCGCGCTCACCGCAGCCTCGCTCGCCGTGGCTGCAGGCGAGGAAAGCGAGGCATCGCCGGACGAGCTTCGGATCGACGGGATCACGCTCGGCTTCGACCTGGCGCTGCTCGATTACCGGGCGAGCGGGCTGAGCTGGCGATCAGGTCCGGACGGCATCACCTTGCGGGCGAAGGAGAGCGGTATTCTCCTGGTGCCGCGTCGTCCCGTGGACCCGGCGGTAGTGCGGGCCGCGCTGGCCATCGCCGCGGATGGTCGTCCGGCGGTGCTGATCGCGGAGCCGGTTCCGAGGGCGCAGATGAGACGCTGGCTGCTTCACCCGGTGATCGAAGACACGCCGCTCGGGGCAGAGTTCATCACCCTCTATGCAGGCTCGGGGCTTCGCGAGCTCCAGGCCATTCTGGCGCGCAACACCTCCTCGGCCTTACTCAGCCGGGAAGCCCACGATTTCCTGAGCCTCGCGACGATGTTCCGCGCTGCCTTCAAGGGGCAGGTCGATATCGACCCACTAGCGCTGGTGCGGCTCGCCCGCGAAGTCGAGGGACAGCGGCTCGCACGCGTGCCGACGTCGCGCACCGGTCCGCTGCGCTGACGCCGCCGGCCGGGGCCCTTTTCCTTGACTTTGCGCGGGGTGCGGCCTACCTGGCGCGCTTTCATACACCTCCCGATTCTTGCGAGAAGGTCGCCGATGGCACGCGTTACCGTTGAAGATTGCGTCGATAAGGTTCCGAACCGTTTCGACCTCGTGCTGCTCGCCGCGCAACGGGCGCGCGAGATTTCGGGCGGGAGCGAGCTGACCATCGACCGCGACCGCGACAAGAACCCGGTCGTCGCGCTGCGCGAGATCGCCGAGCAGACCATCACCCCGGGCGCCCTCCACGAATCGCTGGTCACCGGCCTCCAGAAAATCCTCCCCGACGACGAAGATGAGGCCGACGAGATCGGCTCGCTCAGCCAGTCGGCCGAAGCGCTGCGCATCACCGCCTCGGCGCCCGCGCGCACCTCCTCGCTGGGCGGCGACTACGACGGCTGAGCCGCGGCTCGCACCATCCAGGCTTCTCGAGGGGCGGTCCGGCAACGGGCCGCCCCTTCTGATTCCGCCCCCCGCGCACACCCCTCTCATACCCCCTCGACACCCCCCTGACCCCCTCCCGAGCCTGCGCCAGAGGGCGCTTGCCAAGGCTCGGAGGGGCGCTAAGTCTCGGTTTTCGACATTCGGTGGCCCACGCCGGGGCAGGAGCGCGCATGGCGTCGATTGCGGTCTACAGCGTCAAGGGCGGGGTCGGGAAGACGACTCTGGCGGTGAACCTCGCCTGGGCCTCGGCCAGCATCTCGCGCCGGCGGACGCTGCTGTGGGACCTTGACGCCTCAAGCGGATCGGGCTTTCTCCTCGGCATTGATCCGAAGAGAAAACGCAGCGCCGACAGTATCTTCGCGGACGGGAGCGACCCTGCGCGGCTGATCCGGCAGACCGACTTTTCGGGCCTCGACCTGCTGCCGGCCGACGAGAGCATCCG
>JBJTSG010000340.1:0-2567 GCA_046076505.1 Erythrobacter sp.
CCGAGCGGTCCGGTGGCCTGAGAGTTTCCGGGGCGGTTGCTCCTTCGGCGCCGTCACCCCGATACGGGATGGCGGGCTCTCCCGCTCGTCTGCCCACGCCAGAATCGCATCCGGCGCGGAAGACATCCCCGCCCTGTCCCAATTGCTGCATGGCGTCAATCGGGAGAACGCCCCGCCTGCGTGTGGAAAACGCATTTGCGGAAAGGACCGCGGCCCAATAGACACGCCCCCCGGGATGAACCTCACCGAAGTCTACCTGATCGCGCTGACCATCATCTTCGCCGTGCCTTGGGCGGTATGGCGGATTTTCCGCACCGATTACTGGGCACCGCTGGTCGTCGTGCAGATCGTCGGCGGCATCCTGCTCGGCCCCGGCGTGCTCGGCGCGGTGTTCCCCGATTACTACGCCTTCGTGTTCCGCAAGGAGGTGATCGGCGCGCTGAACGGCGTCGCGTGGTGGGCGGTGATGCTGTTCGTCTTCGTCGCCGGGATCGAGCTCGACCTTTCCGCCGCGTGGAAGCACCGCCGCGAGACCGGGCTCACCGCGGGCCTCGCCTTGGGCGTGCCGCTGCTCGCGGGCACGGCGGCGGCGGCGGTGATCCTGCAGTTTCCGGGCTGGCGCGGGCCGAATGGCGCCTATTGGCAGGCGCTGCTCGGCATCGGCATGGCCTGCGCCGTGACCGCGCTCCCCATCCTCGTGCTGCTGATGGAGAAGCTCGGCATCCTGCGCGAACAATTGGGCCAGCGCATCCTGCGCTACGCCAGCCTCGACGATATCGCGATCTGGGGCGTGCTGGCGCTGATTTTGCTCGATTGGGAGCGGATCGGGCGGCAGGGGGTGTTCCTTGTCGGCTTCGCACTTGCGGCCGTCGCGATCCGCTGGCTGATGGCGCGCCTGTCCGAGAACGACCGCTGGCCGGTCGGCCTCATCTGGCTCGCCGCCTGCGGCTTTGCCGGCGACTGGTCCGGGCTGCACTACATGGTCGGCGCCTTCCTCGCGGGCGTGGTGCTCGACGCGAAGTGGTTCGGGCACGAGGCGATGGACCGTTTCCGCAATATCGTGCTGCTCACCATCATGCCGGTGTTCTTCCTCTCGACGGGCCTCAGGACCCAGTGGGAGGGCGGCGGGCTAGCGGTCTTCGCCGTCGCCGCGCTGCTGCTCGCGGCGGCGGTGGGCGGCAAGCTCCTCGGCGTTCACATCGCCGGGCGCCTGCTCGGCTGGAGCCGCACCGAGGCCTGGCTGATCGGCTGGCTGCTCCAGACCAAGGCGCTGATCATGATCATCTTTTCGAACATCCTGCTCGACAAGGGCGTGATCACCCCGACGACCTTCACCGCGCTCCTGCTGATGGCGGTGGGGAGCACGATGCTGACCAAGCCCTTCGCAAGCCCCCTGATCGCGAAGCTGGGCGAGCGGGTGAAGGCGGAGGCCTAGGGCTTCACCGCCATCTCCACCGCCCGCTTCATCAGCGCGCGTTCCGCCGGGGTGAAGGTGCCGGTGTCCTCGCCCCCCGCCGGCGGGGGCTGCGCGGTGAGGAAGTAGGCGAAGCCGCGCCCCTCCAGCACATCGAAGAACAGGCCCGACAGGAGCCCGTAGGCCTCGCCCGAGTGGCCGATATGGGGCACGCCGCGACCGAACAGCGCGTCGTCGCAGCCCTCGTCCGTGTCCGCCTCGATAAGCTGCATCGCGAGGCCGTAGCGGCAGAACAGCGCCTGCCCGGGGTTGCGGCCGGCCTCCAGCGCGTCGCGGGCCGGCATCATCGTCGCGCGCGAGAAAACCCCTTTCCTCTCGGCGACCAGCGCCTGCCCGATCCTGGCGAGGTCCACCATGCCGATCCGCACGCCGCCTTGCGGCGAGAAGATCGAGGCGTTGGTGCCCGGCTTGTAATTCGCAAGACTGCACGCCTGCCCCTCGGCGACCGGGATCGTGCAGGCGGGCGGCAGGTCGGCGGGGCCATCCTTCGCCACCTCGCCGTTATCGCGGTAGAGCGTCACCGCGCGCCGCTGCATGTCGCGGCCGCAGCCGATCCAGTTGAGGCACGCCTTGATGCCGAGCGGCGCGAACACCAGCCGCTCCACGAGGCGGTCGTAGCGCTCGCCCGAAGCGGCCTCCAACACCGTCGCGACCACCGGCGAGCCGAGGTTTGCGTACTGGAAGGCCGCCTCGCCCGAAGGCCCGACATCGCGCCAGGAGGTGCGCTCGGCCATCTTTGCCTCGAGGCTGGCGCCCAGCGGGATGACGTAATCACCTGCGTCCGACAGTCCGGCGCGGTGCATCAGCAGGTGCCTCAAGGTCACCGGCGCGTCCGGGTGGTAGGGCGAGCGAAGCCGCCAGCCGAGGTAGTCCGAGACGTCGCGGTCGAGATCGACCTTGCCTTCGGCGACGAGCCGAAGCGTGGTCAGTCCCATGATAAGCTTGGAGATCGAGGCGATCCGCACCGGATCGTTGGCCTCGAGCTTGCGCCCCGTCTCGCGGTTCGCCAGCCCCTCGACGATCAGCGGGCGCACCGTCTTGGCGTCGAAGGCGACGACCACGGTGGCGGGCGGCGGCGGCGGCGTCTCCTGCG
>JBJTSG010000341.1:0-3752 GCA_046076505.1 Erythrobacter sp.
GGCTTGCAGACAAGGGCCATGCCCGCACTCGGGAGCACGATCAACTTATGCAGAGGGCTTCTCGGGTGTGTCTGCCCGCAGCCTCCGGATCAGATCACGATCAGCGCTGCGTAGATCCCGTGCCTCTTCATCTCCGGGTCCTAGGTTCGAGCCCTAGTGCGTCCACCATCCCTTTCAAATGACGGTTGATCAGGCGCACGTGCGAGCGGGGCGCGGCCCCTCGGTCGCGCGCCTCATCTCGCGACGCCGATCGCGACTTCGCTCACCCAGCCCTTGGTGCCGAGTTCGTCGGTCACTTCCCAGAACCCGTTTTCCTTGTTGCCCGTGGGATAGAGCATAGCGCCCGCATCGAGCGGCTTGACCACTCTCGACACCGAAGGCCCCGCGAACATGCGGCCGGAGTTCTTCATCACCACCGCCTTCTCCGGCGCCGGCCCGCCGACCGCATCCTGCATGCCGCCGAGGTCCGACACGAGCTTGCGGAAAGCATCGAGATAGGCGAGCGCGACGACTTGCCCGATCTCGCTATCGGCGTAACCCGAAGCCCCGGCCCCGCCGAGGAAGCCACCCGCAAAGATGCCGCCGCCGCCGCCGAAGCCGACATCGGTCTTGGTGGCTGAACCTTCGACGACGAACTCCTCCGAGGACTTGTTGTTGACGACGTTGAGGACGACATTGGCCGCCCGTTTCTTGACGTCGAGCCCGCCAAGGAGGGCACCGCCCACCCCCGGCACGAATGCGCCAAGCAGGCCGCCCACCTTCATGCCGCCCCGGTTGCGGTTGGCGGTGACGATGTCGGGAATCAGCGTGAATTCGGCCTCGACCATCTGGCCCTTTCCGATGGCGCCGCCGCCGCGCAGCTCGCCGCCCGATGCCAGCGCACGTTCCTGCTGCATCGCCGCCATACCGCGCTGCGAGCGGTTGACCAGCTTGAAGCAGCCGGACTTCTGGGCGTAGACCCGCAGCAGCGCTTCCGGGGAGCCGAGTTCAAGATCGATCCACCAGCGATTGTCGGGCTCCGACAGCGCCAACGTGCCGATCGGCGCGCTGCAGGTCGGCAGTTCAGCGGTCTTCTGGGCGCGCGCTCCCTCGACACCGCCCTTCCGGCCGGCCTTGATCTGCGCTGTGGCGGGCGTCGATAGGATCAAGGCGGCTGTCGCGAGCAGGCCGAGCGATCGCGAGATGGCGGCGTTCATGTCATTCCCCCTGTCTTCAGTAAAGGCTGCAGAATTCGGAAGATCCGCTGCATTGCCCGTTCGCGCGGGTTACCACGCCCGCAGGCTCTGACTTTGTAGAATTCCGTCATCGGATGTAAGAGGATCGCCACGCCTTGTCTTCACATTTTGATGTGCTAAAGCGCGAGCATGAACACATCGCTTATCACACGCATTCGCGAACTTGTCACATCGGGGCAAATGACCCGCGCCGGCCTCGCGCGGGCGGCGGGCCTCCACGCCAATACTCTGCGTGACCGCACCGAGGCGAGCTGGAACCCCACCGCCGAAACGCTCGCCAAGCTGGAGGCCTTCCTCCTCGCCAATGCCGACCGACCGGTGCTCGCCACGATCGAGGAGATCATCGACGAGGCGAGGAACGGCCGCATGTACATCCTCGTCGATGACGAGGACCGCGAGAACGAGGGCGACCTCATCATCCCCGCGCAGATGGCGACCCCGCAGGCGATCAACTTCATGGCGATGCACGGCCGCGGCCTGATCTGCCTCGCGCTGACCAAGGAGCGGGTCGACCACCTCGGCCTCACGCCGATGAGCCGCAACAACAAGGAATCGATGCAGACCGCCTTCACCATCTCGATCGAGGCGAGGGAAGGCGTCACCACCGGCATCTCTGCCGCCGACCGCGCGCGCACCATCTCGGTCGCGATCGACGCGGCCAAGGGCGCGGACGATCTCGTCACCCCGGGTCACGTCTTTCCGCTGATGGCGCGCGACGGCGGCACGCTGGTGCGCGCCGGACACACCGAAGCCGCGGTCGACATCTCGCGGCTCGCCGGTCTCAACCCCTCCGGCGTGATTTGCGAGATCATGAACGAGGACGGCACCATGGCCCGCCTCGACGATCTCATTCTCTTCGCGCGCAAGCACGACCTCAAGATCGGCACGATCCGCGACCTCATCGCCTACCGGATGCGCCACGATCACCTCTTCGAGCGCCTCTCCGAGCGTGCCTTCACCTCGGACTATGGCGGGCAGTGGCGGATGATCACCTATCGCGACCGGGTGGCCGGGACCGAGGCTTATGCGCTCCAGAAGGGCCACGTGATCCCCGGTGAGCCTACCCTCGCCCGCGTCCATCCGATTTCGGTCTTCGACGACGTGCTGGGCGCACCCGGTCCGAGGAAGCGCACCTTGCAGCGGGCGATGCAGGCCGTGGGCGAGCGCGGCTCAGGCGTGATCGTCATCCTCACGGGGCGCGTCGGCACCGGCGCCTGGCAACCGGGCGAGGAGCTGAGGAACATCGGGATCGGCTCGCAGATCCTCGTCGATCTCGGCGTTTCGGAGATGGTGCTGCTGTCGAACAGCCGCCCCGATCTCATCGCCATTGAGGGCTACGGCCTCACCATCACCGACTTTCATCCCATTCCGGAGTAACCCCACATGGCCGACATCCTCATCGTCGAAGCGCGCTTCTACGCCCACCTCAACGACATGCTGATCGCCGGTGCCCGCGCGACGCTCGAAGCGCAAGGTCACAAGGTCGAGGTGCTGACCGTCCCCGGCGCGCTCGAAATCCCCGGTGCCATCGCGCTCGCCGCCGAAGCCGACCGCTACGACGCCTTCGTCGCGATCGGCGTGGTGATCCGCGGCGAGACCTACCACTTCGAGATCGTCGCGGGCGAGAGCGCGCGGGCGATCATGGCGTTGACGATGGACGGCATCGCCATCGGCAACGGCATCCTGACGGTCGAGAACGAAGCCCAGGCCCTCGTCCGCGCCGACCCGGCGCAGAAAGACAAGGGCGGCGAGGCGGCGAAGGCGGCGCTTGCCCTGCTCGCCTTGCAGGACCGGTTCGGTTAGGGTTTCGCCCGGGCTGCGTCCCTTTATGGCGCAACACCGCTCCTATGTAGTTTTCCGTGGTAGATTCGCGTATCACGTTAACGCGATACGAAAATCGCTTCTGCTCGCCCGACCGGGTCGCATCGGTTTTGGCAGGAGGTTCAGATACACATGGGAACCTGCTCGTGGACGAACGTTCGACCGCCACCCCCGACGCTTTGCGCGTCGTGGAAATTCTCAGCGTGCTTGAGCAGCAGCTTGCCGCGCTCGACACTCTGGGCGTGCATATCGCGGCCGCGCATCTCGACGCGGCCATCCAGCAGCTGCGCAAGGACATTGCCCTCTGTTAGCAGCCGTTAGCGTCCCTCAACGACACACCGCCACGTGAAATGCCGAAGCTGCGTATTTAACCGTAAGGCAAATCAAAGGCATCTGGTATATTCAGACTTAAGGGTTAGTTCGGCGACACAACGCCGGTGCTTCCTTGGGGCAGTCGATGGGCGACATTTCATCTGAGTTTCCGCGCCATGCGGAGGACGTGAACTGGTCCGAATCTGATTCGGTGTTCCACCCGCTTGTCGATGATCTGATGGCGATTGCCGCGCGGCTGAAGGACGCGGCAGAAGGCATGTCGGGCACCGACAGGCAGGTCCAATGCGGACGCGGCCGAACCCATCCGGGCAATGGCAACCATCTTGCCCTCGCCCGCAAGGCCTATGCCCTGCGGCGCAAGCG
>JBJTSG010000342.1:0-23492 GCA_046076505.1 Erythrobacter sp.
GCTCCACCCGCCTAGTCGAGCGCGGCGATGACCCCCTGTCCGGTCGCGATACGGGTCGTCATGTCGAGGGTATTCATCCGAGCGTTCTCCCTTGGCGCTTGCGATGCGCGTGTGTCTGCGCGCGGGATTAGCCAGCCTTCCGCCATGCTGCAACCGCGAAGGCCTGCTTGTTTATATCAGGGACGCGGTAGGCGGCGAATGATACCGGTGAAGCTTAAGACCGGGTTACCATCGCTCCGGATGAGCCCGCGCACGAAGATGGTCTTGCCGCCCCCGCGCGTCACCTCGCCGCTGGCCTGAACCAGCGCGCCTTCGCGCACCGGGCCAAGAAAATCACCCGCCAGGTTGAGCGTGACCGCGTGATCCCCGTTCAATGCGTCGGTCGCGATCGCAAACAACGAGAAATCCGCGAAGGTCATCAGGCAACCGCCGTGGAGAAAGCCGCCACCGTTCATGTGCCGGGCTTCGGTGCGAAAGGCGCTGGTGTATGAACCATCCTCCTCGCGCCGGTAGAAGAACGGGCCCGAACGGGTCTCGAACGGATCGCCATCCCAGAACCGCCATCCGGCAAATTCGCCCTCGTCCTTGACCGAAAGGGTGCCATAGCTTGTTTCGACTGCTTCGCTCATGATCACTTCCACAATTGCAGGCGGCTGATGGCCGCGGCGATGCCATCATCAGGGTCAAGCCGCGCCAGCGAGCGTTGGGCAAGCTTCCACCGGCCCATCGCCGGCTTACGCCACAAATCGGTCACCAGAAAGCCGCCTGACCAAAGCTTCGGCCCGAACGCCAGTTCGAACTCAGCCCCGGCGACCAACCATGCCGCCTTGCCACTCACGCGCACGATCACCTCGCGGAAGGTGAAGCGGGTGCAGGCAAAGCCGCGCTCCATCGCGGTCAGAAAACTGGGGCGATCAAGCAGTTGCGGCGGGGTGCTGCCGATCATCATCATGCAGTCGCGCTCCAGCAGCTTCTTCATCGCCTTGCTGTCGCCCGCCACGCAGGCGCGCATGGCGGTGAGCGCCAGTGCCTCGATTTCGGCTTCGCTGGTGGCCATTTCAAGCTTCGAGCGCGGCCACGCCGGGCAGCACGCGGCCCTCCATCCACTCGAGGAAGGCGCCGCCAGCGGTTGAAATATAGGTGAAATCCTCGGTCACACCAGCATGGGCGAGCGCCGCGACCGTATCGCCGCCGCCCGCAACGCTGATCAGCGATCCTTCGAGGCTCAAGGCCGCTGCCGTGCGTGCAAGCGCGACGGTGGCTGCGTCGAACGGCTCGGTTTCAAAAGCGCCGAGCGGCCCGTTCCAGACGAGCGTACGGCAGGTCTTGAGCACGTCAGCCAAAGCCTCGACTGCCTGCGGCCCGAGATCGAGGATCATCTCGTCACCCGCCACTTCGTGGACATTGGCGATGCGCAAGGATGCCGGATGGGCCGCGAATTCCTGCGCAACCACAACGTCATAGGGAAGATGCACGGTGCAGCCCGCCGCATCCGCCTGCTCCATGATCCGCGTCACGGTCGATGCAAGATCGTGCTCGCACAGGCTCTTGCCGACATTCACCCCGCGCGCGGCAAGGAAGGTATTGGCCATGCCCCCGCCGATGATGAGATGCTGGACCTTGCCGACAAGGTTTTCTAGCACGGCCAGCTTGGTCGATACCTTGGCCCCGCCGACCACGGCAACGACCGGAGCCTCGGGATTGCCGAGCGCGGCGTCCAGGGCCTTCAGTTCGGCCTCCATCGAACGGCCCGCATAGGCCGGCAGGATATGCGCAAGGCCCTCGGTGGTGGCATGGGCGCGGTGAGCGGCCGAGAAGGCATCGTTGACGTAGAGCGTGCCGTGGGCGGCGATCGCCCTGGCCAGTTCGGGATCGTTCTTTTCCTCACCCGGCCAGAAGCGGGTGTTATCGAGCAAGCCGATGTCGCCCGGGCGCAGGATGCTCTCCACCGCTTGCGCCACCACCGGCCCGGCGATTTCGGGGATGAACATGATCTCCTTGCCGGTCACCGCCTCGACATCGCCGATCACCATGCTGGTCGACAGCGTGGAGGAACGCGCGCCTCCGGGGCGTCCGAAATGCGCCAGCAGCAGCACCTTGGCCCCGCGCCCGGCGAGTTCGAGGATGGTCGGCTTCACCGCCTCAACCCGCGTCACGTCGGTCGCCGAGCCGTCCTTCATGGGAAGGTTCAGGTCGACGCGGACGAGCGCGACTTCGCCGGTGAGGTCGGCGGAGAGATCATCGAGGGTTTTGAACTTGGGCATTCTAGTCTTGATCCTTACCTGACAGCCGAGCTTCGAGACGCCCTTGAATCTCAAGACGATCGTCCTCAAACCTGAAGCCCGCCACATCTAGCGCGTCCTTCAGAACGCTATATGCCACCTCAAATTCGTTGTTTTCGATGAAATCCCGAACGTCATCGAACTTCTGGGCATCAATAACCGATGCGGAGGCCTCAAGAAGGAGGTTCAAATCGCGCTTGTGCTCCTCCCATGACCTTCGCAAGCGGAAGGAGCGGAACACTACAGCAGTCCCGCCACCACCCCTGCGGTGTCGATCATGCGGTTCGAGAAGCCCCACTCGTTATCGTACCAGCTGACGACGCGGGCAAGCTTGCCTTCCATCACGCTGGTTTCGAGGCTGTCGACCGTCGAGGACGCGGGATAGTGATTGAAATCCGAGGAGACGAGCGGCTGATCGGTGTAATCGAGCACACCCTTCATCGCGCCCTCGGCAGCGGCCTTGAGCGCGGCGTTGACTTCCTCAGCTGTCGTGTCCCGGCTCGGCACGAAGACGAGATCGACCATCGAGACGTTCGGGGTCGGCACGCGCACCGAAGAGCCATCGAGCTTGCCCTTCAACTCGGGGAGCACAAGGCCCACGGCGCGCGCGGCGCCGGTGGTGGTGGGGATCATGTTCTGCGCCCCGGCGCGGGCGCGGCGCAGATCGCTGTGGATTTGGTCGAGCATCCGCTGGTCATTGGTATAGGAGTGGATCGTGGTCATGAAGCCGCGCTCGATCCCGATCACGTCATTCAGCACCTTGGCGACCGGTGCGAGGCAGTTGGTGGTGCAGCTCGCGTTGGAGATGATCACGTCCTCAGCGGTCAGGCTGTCGTGGTTCACGCCGTAGACGATGGTCTTGGACACGCCGGTGGCGGGCGCGGAGATGATCACGCGCTTGGCCCCGGCGGCGAGGTGCGGACGGCTCGCCTCGTCCGACTGGAAAAAGCCGGTGCATTCCAACACGATTTCCACGCCCATCGCAGCGTGCGGCAGCTGGCCCGGATCACGCTCCTTGGTCACCGCAATACGCTTGCCATTGACGATGATCGCATCGCCATCGGCGGTCACGTCACCGGCAAAGCGTCCATGGATCGAATCGTAACCGAACAGCAGCGCGTTGGCCTTCGCGTCGGCCAGATCGTTGATCGCAACCAGATCGAGATCATGGTCGCTGCGCTCAAGGATGGCGCGGGCGACAAGCCGACCGATGCGGCCGAAGCCGTTGATGGCAACTTTGGTGGCCATAAGTGGTACTCCTGTTTAGGCTTTCAATTGCTGAAGGATTTGCGGGACGATGGCGTCCGCAGTGAAGCCGAAATGGGCGAAGAGATCGCCCGCCGGGGCTGACGCGCCGAAGCCGTCGATGCCGATCGTGAGGCCGTTGCGGCCGGTGTAACGCTGCCAGCCAAAGGTGCTGGCGGCCTCGATCGAGACGATCAGCGCGCCCTCCGGCAGGATATCGGCGCGGTATTCGGGGCTCTGCTCGTCAAACAGCTCGGTGCAGACCATCGAGACAACATCCGTGCCGATCCCTTGTGCTTCGAGCTGCGCGGCGCAGGCTGCGGCGAGTTCAACCTCGGAGCCCGTGGCAAGGAGCACAACCTTGCGGTCCGCCTCGGCCCCCTTCAGTCGGTAGCCGCCCTGCGCCGAGCGGTTCTCCGCCGCTTCAAGCCGCAGCTGCGGGAGGTTCTGGCGGCTCAGCGCGAGCACGCAGGGGCGATCCTGCTGCGCGAGCGCAATCGCCCAGCATTCGGCGGTTTCGACCGCATCGGCGGGTCGCATCACCAGCAGATTGGGCATCGCCCGCAGCGAGGCGAGATGCTCGACCGGCTGGTGGGTCGGCCCATCCTCGCCCAGACCAATGCTGTCATGGGTCATGACATAGATCACCCGGCAATGCTGGAGCGCGGAAAGCCGGATCGCGCCGCGGGCATAGTCGGTGAAGACCAGGAAGGTCCCGCCATAGGGGACCACCCCGCCATGCAGCGCCATCCCGTTCATCGCGGCGGCCATGCCGAACTCGCGGATGCCGTAATAGACATAGCGACCAGCGTAATTGTCGCGGGTGAAGGCCCCGATCCCGCCTGCCAGCGTGTTGTTCGATCCGGTCAGGTCCGCGCTGCCGCCGATGGTATCGGGGAGCGCAGGGTTGATCGCCGCGAGCGCAATCTCGCTCGCCTTGCGGGTGGCGATCTTCTGCGGCGCGGCGATGAGCGATGCGATGTGGGCATCGAGGCTGAAACCCTCGGGCAGATCGCCCGCCATCCGGCGCTGAAATTCGGCCTTGAGCGGCGAGGCTTCGAGATGGCCCGCCCAGGTGCCATGCGCGCGGCGCCCCGGCTCAGCAGCGCTGTGCCAGTCGGCGGCGATGTCATGAGGAATGACGAAAGGCTCATGCGCCCAGCCCAGCGTCTCGCGCGCAGCCGCCACTTCCGCCGCGCCCAAGGCCGAGCCATGGGTAGCGCTGGTGCCTTGCTTGTTCGGCGCGCCCTTGCCGATCAGCGTGCGGCACGCGACCAGCGAGGGGCGCGGATCAGCCTTGGCCTCCTGCAGCGCGCGCGCGATATCGGCAAAGTCATGCCCGTCGCACTCGGTCACATGCCAACCTGCCGCGGCATAGCGGGCCTTGATGTCTTCCGAGGTCGACAGATCGGTCGCCCCGTCGATGGTGATACGGTTATCGTCCCACAGCACATTGAGCTTGCCGAGCCGCAAATGCCCGGCCAGCCCGATCGCTTCGTGGTTGATGCCCTCCATCAGGCAGCCATCACCCGCAATCACCCAGGTGCGGTGATCGACCAGAGCGTCACCAAACACCGCATTGAGATGGCGCTCGGCCATGGCAAAGCCCACCGCCATCGCCACGCCCTGCCCCAGCGGGCCGGTGGTGCACTCCACACCGTCGAGCAGGAAGTTCTCCGGGTGGCCGGCGCAGGGGCTGGTCAGCTGGCGGAAGTTGCGGATGTCCTCGATCGTCGGCGCGCCGTAGCCGGTGAGATACAGCAGGCTGTAGATCAGCATCGAGCCGTGACCGGCCGAGAGCACGAAGCGGTCACGATCGGCCCAGTCGGGCGCGGTCGGATCGAACTTGAGATGGCCCGTGAACAGCACCGTCGCGACGTCCGCCATGCCCATGGGCATGCCCGGGTGGCCCGAATTGGCGGCTTCGACCGCGTCCATCGCGAGCGCGCGGATGGCGTTGGCCATCGGCTGGAGGCGGGCGGCGTCGATGCTCGTCGTCAAGGATGATCTCCTGCTCGCGGCTACGGCGCCGATCGTGGCGATTCGAGCCCGGCCGCGGTGCGCCGTGCCATTGCCGAGCGTGGCAGGGAGGTCAACCTCGCGCAACAAGGTCTCCGCTGCGCAGGAACGCGCGACCGGGTGCGAGGCACTTATCAACAGCCCCGGCCAAGCCTTTGCGCGCGCACCCTTTGCTTGGTATTCCTGAGGCCATGACCGCCGACCACATCGCCGCAGCATTGGCCCGCATCGAGAACGCCATGGCCCGCATCGACGCTGCGCGCGAGGGCGGCAGGGGACCGGAGACGCGCGGTGGCGGCGGATCGGCAAAGGTCGTCGAACTCGTCAACGTCCATGAGAAGCTCCGCGAGCAAGTTGCGGAAAGTCTTCGCGAACTCGACGATTTGCTCGACCAGCTGGAGGGTCACGAGGGATGAGCACTGTCACGCTCAGCATCGGCCCCAAGACCTACACCGTCGCCTGCGCCGACGGGCAGGAGGCGCATATCCGCGCGCTCGGGGCGATGATCGCCGAGAAATACGCGCAGCTCGGGTCCTCGCGCGCGCCGCTCGAGGCGCAGAACCTGCTCTTTGCCGCATTGTTCATGGCCGACGAGCTCGACCAGGCGAGGAAACAGGTCTTGGCGATCCCGGAGCCGGATACGGCCGAGCTGGACGCCCTGCGCGCCGATGTCGCCCGGCTCGAGAAGGAGCTGGCGGATGCGACAAAGGCCGCCGCGAAGGCCGAGGCCGAAGCTGCCGCTCTCAAGGCAGCGCCGCCGCCCGCGCCCGTCCCTGCGGCGACCTCCCAATTCGACCTGTTCGGCGCCGCCGCAGCGCCGTCTGCGGCCGAGGTCGACCTTGCCGCACGCCTCGAAGCCCTCGCAGCGCGGGCCGAAGCGAGCGCCGCGGCGCTTGAAGCCGCTGCCCTCAGCGCCTAGGTTGGACGACGGCGGGACTGCCCGGCACGAGCCGATTGAATATCCCTGAGGCTATAAGCAATCCATGGGAGTTGTCCCTGCCCTTGCCTGCCGGTTCGTCCGGGAGGCTCGGGTACACGGCGCCCACCTGACGTTAGGCGTCAGAGGATTTCGAGTGCAAACGACCCATGGTGGTTCCGCCACTTCCTTGATTTGGCCTCAAGCGCCGGCGCGCATCCGCGCGCTTGGCTTTCCTCCGGGGTCCCGGCCCTTTCAGGCCCACCGCTGCGGGCGGCCGTTCGGCCTTGCGGCCCTGCGGGCCGAGGCGATCCTCTCCTATAGGGGAGGGGACGACCGAAGGTGGTGGAGGGGCGAGCCGCCCCATCGACCTTGCAGCACCCTCGGACGGGGTCTAACCGTGCCACGATGAACAAGGACCAACTCCGCCAGATGCTCCGCAAAAAGCGCAAGGCGCATGTCGCCGCGCTCCCGGACAATCTGCGCGCGCTGATGTTCCACCGGCCCCCCGCTCCGCTGCTCGCGCGAATACCGCAGGAGGCGAGCATCGGTCTCTATCACGCCGGACCCTTCGAGGCACCCGCGGCCGCCTATGCGCGTTTCTTCCGCGATGCGGGGCACACCCTGGCCCTCCCCTCCTTCGCAGATCGCGATGCGCCGATGACGTTCCGCCACCATACCGACCCCTATGCGCAGGACGATCTCGAAGTCGGCCCCTTCGGCATCCTCCAGCCCGGCGCCGACGCCGAGCCATTGGTCCCGGACGTCCTGTTCGTCCCGCTCGTCGGCTTCACGCCCGAGGGCGCGCGGCTCGGACAGGGCGGCGGCCATTATGACCGCTGGCTCGCGGAACACACCTGCGCGCTCATCGTTGGGCTGGCATGGGACGCGCAGGCCTGCGAGACCCTGCCCACCGAAGCCCACGACGTGCCCCTCGACGCGGTCGTCACCCCGACGCGGATCTACGGAAAGCTCTAGCATGCGCGAGACACCGACCTGGCGGATTCCCTTCGGCATCTTCGCGCTGTTCGCCGCGCTCATGGCCTATGGCGTGATTGTCGCCCGCTATGCGCCGGAGCTGATCGGGGAGTGGAGCGGGGGTGCGCAGACGATCGTCTACGTGATCCTCGGCCTCGTCTGGCTGCTGCCGCTCAAACGCTTCCTGATCTGGATGGAAACCGGGCGCTGGAGCCCGCCGCCGCACGATAGCTGAGGCCTTGCCAGCCCCCCTCCCCGCTTCCATACACCTGCGAGGGGCAAAGGGGGGGAACCGAAATGGCAAGACGCATCGCCTTGGGAGTGGTGCTGGCGACGGTGGTCGTGGCGGCACTCGCGCTCGGCTTCGGCCAGCGCGCGATCGGCGAGGCCCTGTTCGCTCAGGCGATCCGCGAGCGGGTCGGCACCGATCCCTCGAAGACGCTCCCCGACGGCCTCCATGCCTATATATGCGGCACCGGATCGCCGCTCCCCGACAAGGACCGCGCCGGCCCGTGCATCACGGTGCTTGCGGGCCAGACCGGACTGGTCTTCGACGCGGGCTCGGGTTCGGTGCGCAAGCTCGGGGCGATGGGTTTCCCGATGCAGCGCCTTGAGGCGGCGTTCCTCACCCATGTCCATTCCGACCATATCGACGGGATGGGCGAGCTGCTGCTCCAGGCTTGGATGGCGGGCGGCAGGAGCGCGCCGCTGCCGGTCTACGGCCCGCCGGACACCGCGCAGGTGGTCGAGGGCTTCGACGCCGCCTACACCCCCGACCGCGCGCTGCGCATCGCGCACCATGGCCCTGCGGTCGCGCGGCCCACCGGCTTCGGCGGCGAGCCGCGAGAGTTCGTGCCAGAGGGCCTGAAGGACGGGGTGGTCTATGCCGCGGACGGTGTCACCGTCACGGCGCTGCGCGTGCCGCACGGGCCGGTGAAGCACGCCTATGCCTACCGTGTCGACTACAAGGGGCGCGCGATAGTGATCAGCGGCGACCTCAGCTACCATCCGCCGCTCGGGGCCTTCGCAAAAGGGGCCGACGTGCTGTTCCACGAGGCCCTGAACCCCGACCTCGTCGGCCAGATCGGCGCGCAGGCCAAGAAGAGCGGCATGGGCGATGCGGCCAGGATCATGTCCGACATCCCCGGCTACCACACCTCACCGCAGGACGCCGCGCGGGTCGCCGCAGCCGCCAAGGTGCGCGCGCTGGTGTTCTACCACGTCATCCCCGCCCCGCCCTTCGCCTTCCTCGACGCAGCCTTCCTCGGCGATGCACCCAAGGCTTATGGCGGCGAAATCCGGATCGCCAAGGACGGCCTGCTGGTCAGCCTGCCCGCAGGGGGCAAGGCCATCGACTACAAGATGCTGCTGTAAGGAGAGAGGGGAAAGTGGCGCGAGTGACGGGGCTCGAACCCGCGACCTCCGGCGTGACAGGCCGGCGCTCTAACCGACTGAGCTACACCCGCGCACTTCTTTCCGCTGAGCCTGGCAGACTGGCCGCCCCGCTCGTGGAGCGCCGCCATTAGGGCCGGGTGCGAGGGCTGTCAACGGCCCAATCGGCAAAAAAACGAAGCGCGCGCAGGCCTCGCCATGCTCCGGTCTGCTGCTGCGCTTCCGGCCATGGGCGGGCCTTGCGGCCGCCGGGGGGTTGCGCATCGCGCGCGGCGCAAAAGGTAGGCCTCAGAGCCCCCTGGAACAGCCCGCGCGCAAGCGGCAGGCTGCCTTCGGCAAAGGGCCGACAATGCCGGGTGCCTGCCTCGGCGCCCGCTTGCAGCCCATCAATCCACCAGCAGAAGCGCGGGCGTCTCGATCAGCTTCTTGACCGCCTGAATGAAACTCGCCGCGTCGTGCCCGTCGACCACGCGGTGGTCGCAGGAGATCGAGATGTTCATCAGCTTGCGCTTGGCAATGCGCTCGCCTCCAAACCCGTCGGGCACGAACATCGGCCGCTCGACGATCCGGTTGGGACCGATGATCGCGACTTCGGGGCGGTTGATAACCGGGGTGGTGGCAACGCCGCCGAGCGGCCCCAGCGAAGTGACCGTGAGCGTCGAGCCCGAGAGCTCCTCCGAGGTCGCCTTGCCGCTGCGTGCGGCTTCCGCGAGGCGTCCGATCTCGCGGGCGAGCTGCCACAGGTTCTTGGCTTGCGCGTCGCGAATCACCGGCACCATCAGGCCGCTATCCGTCTGCGCCGCCATCCCGAGATGCACCGCGCCATAGCGGGTGACGACATTGGCCTCGTCGTCATAGCGCGCGTTGATCATCGGATACTGCGGGATGGTCTTGCAGATCGCGGTGATCAGCAGCGGCAACATAGTCAGCTTGGGACGGTCTCCCCTGCCCTCATTGAGTTGCGCGCGCAGGGTTTCGAGATCGGTAACGTCGCATTCCTCGACATAGGTGAAGTGCGGAATGTGGCGCTTGGCCGCGGCCATGTTCTGGGCGATGCGCTTTCTGAGGCCGATGACCTTGATGGTCTCGTCCGCGCGGGCCTTGCCTGCCGCGCCGAAGCCGCCGTTATAGGCGAGGAAGGCGTCGAGATCGGCATGGCGCACGCGCCCGTCGGCGGCGGCCTTCACCTGGCCCAGATCGATCCCGAGATCGCGCGCACGCTGGCGCACCGCGGGGGAGGCGAGGACTTTGTCTCCCCCTCCCCTGGGGGAGGGGGTCGGGGGGTGGGTTGCTGCGAGTGCGGGGGTTTCTTCCGGTTCGGGCTCCGAGCCCCCATCCCCAACCCGTTGAACCTGCGCTTCAGCTTCGCTGCCCCCATGGGGAAGGGGCTCAGAAGCGTCCGACATCTCGTCCTCGACCTGCTCGGCGGCGGCTTCGGCTTCCGCTTCGGAGACCTCGCCCTCGGTCTCGATCACCAGCAGCATCGCGCCGATCGCGATCGTGTCGCCCACCTCGCCCGCAAGCGCTGTGACGACGCCCGCAACCGGGCTCTCGATGTCGATCGTCGCCTTGTCGGTCATCACGTCGACGAGGTGCTGGTCCTCCTCCACGCGGTCGCCGACCTTGACGTGCCACTCGACGACCTCCGCCTCGGCGACGCCCTCGCCCACGTCGGGCATGTTGAATGTGAACTTGGCCATCGTGGGGTCAGTCCTTCAGAAGCTTGTCGATCGCCTCGCCGATGCGGACCGGGCCGGGGAAATAGGCCCATTCGAGGCTGTGGGGATAGGGCGTGTCGAAGCCGGTTACGCGTTCGACGGGCGCTTCGAGGTGATAGAAACAGCGTTCGGTGACCAGCGCGGAAAGCTCCGCGCCGAAGCCCGAGGTGCGGGTCGCCTCGTGGACGATCAGGCAGCGGCCGGTCTTCTCGACCGAGGCTTCGATCGCTTCGATATCAAGCGGCACGAGGGTGCGCAGGTCGAGGATCTCGGCATCGACGCCCTTCTCGCGGCACACCGCCTCTGCAACATGGACCATCGTGCCGTAGGCGAGCACGGTCAGCGCCTCGCCCTCGCGCACGGTGCGCGCCTTGCCCAGCGGAATGCGGTAGTAGCCTTCGGGCACAACGCTGTCAGGGTGCTTCTTCCACGGCTCGACCGGCTTGTCGTAGTAGCCCGAGAACGGCCCGTTATAGATGCGCTTGGGCTCGAAGAAGATGACGGGGTCGTTATCCTCGATCGCCGCGATCAGCAGGCCCTTGGCATCGTGCGGGGTGCTCGGAATGACGGTCTTGAGGCCCGCCACGTGGGTGAACAGCGCCTCGGGGCTCTGGCTGTGGGTCTGGCCGCCGAAGATGCCCCCGCCAAAGGGCGACCGCACGGTGAGCGGCGCGATGTAGTCGCCCGCCGAACGATAGCGCAGGCGCGCGGCTTCCGAGATCAGCTGGTCGAGGCCGGGATAGATGTAGTCGGCGAACTGGATCTCCGGCACCGGACGAAGGCCATAGGCACCCATCCCCACCGCGACGCCGATGATCCCGCATTCGGAAATCGGGGTGTCGAAGACGCGGGTCTTGCCGAACTTCGCCTGAAGCCCCGCGGTCGCCCGGAACACGCCGCCGAAATAGCCCACGTCCTCGCCCATGATGATCACGTCGGGATCGCGCTCGAGCATGATGCCCAGCGCCTCGTTGATCGCCTCGATCATGTTGAGGCGGCGCTCTTCGAGCACGTTCTCGCCCACGCTTGCCGGTTCCTCGCTCATCCGAAGGGCCTCTCGGTGCCGAACTTGGCGATGCGTTCGCGGATCGCCTGGGCGGCCTGCTCCTCGAGGTGCCAGGGCAGCTCCTCGTAGACGTCCTCGAACATGGTGTGGAAGGGATGGTGGAGGCCGTGGCCCAGGATGCCGTTCTTCTCGGCCTCCTTGGTGGTGGCCTTGACGCGTTCGGCGCAGTCGAGGTCCATCGCCGCGTGGCGCTCCTCGTCCCATTCGCCGATCGCGATGAGGTGGTTCTTGAGGCGGGTCACCGGATCGCCCAGCGGCCATTCCTCGCGCTCCTGCGCCGAGCGGTAGCCGGAAGGGTCGTCCGAGGTTGAATGCCCTTCGGCGCGGTAGGTGAAGTATTCGATCAGCGTCGGCCCGTGGTTGCCGCGCGCGCGGTTGGCCGCCCATTCGGCGGCCGCGTAGCAAGCGAGCGCGTCATTGCCGTCGACCCGCAGCGCCGCGATGCCATAGCCTAGCCCGCGCGCGGCGAAGGTCGTGCGCTCGGCGCCCGCGAAGCCGCTGAAGCTTGAGATCGCCCACTGGTTGTTGATGACGTTGAGGATAACCGGTGCATTGTAGACCGCCGCAAAGGTGCAGGCGCTGTGGAAATCCCCTTCCGCGGTCGAGCCCTCGCCCACCCAGCTGGCCGCGATCCGGCTGTCGCCGCGGATCGCGCTCGCCATCGCCCAGCCTACCGCCTGCGGGCACTGGGTCGCGAGGTTGCCCGAGATCGAGAAAAAGGAGTGCTCGCGGCTCGAATACATGATCGGCAGCTGGCGGCCCTTCAGCTTGTCGGCCTTGTTCGAGTAGATCTGGTTGATCATCTCGATCAGCGGATAGCCGCGCGCAATCAGGATCCCCTGCTGGCGGTAGGAGGGGAAGATCATGTCGTCGCTGGCGAGCGCCATGGCGGGCGCGATCGAGGTCGCCTCCTCGCCGGTGCACTTCATGTAGAAGCTGGTCTTGCCCTGGCGCTGGCCGCGGAACATCCGCTCGTCGAAGGCGCGCACCATCGCCATGTGGCCGAGCATCGCGCGCAGGGTGTCGGGCGACAGGCGCGGGTTCCAGGGGCCATGCGCGAGGTTGTCGTCGCCGAGCACCCGCACGAGGCCATAGGCGAGCCCCGCCATCGCGCTCGGGTGCGCGCTCTCGTCGGGGCGCGGCTGGTTTCCGGGCGCGCCGATGTCGATATGGGAGAAATCGGCCTTGTCCCCGGGCCGGTACTTGGGCTCGGGCACGTGCAGCGCGAGCGCCGGGCGGTTGCTGTCTGACGGTTGTGCCGGATCGGCCATTGGCTCGCGCTCTCCCGTGCTCGCAGGACCGCGGGTGAGCGGGTGCGATCATTGCTTGTATACGTATTTTTATTTCACCGCCCGAGAGCGGTCAAGCACGGCAGCAGCTCCAGCCTCAAACCGCAACGGGGGCGCTGATCGGAGGTAGCGGCGCGTAATCATGCACCGCGAAATCCTCGATCCGGTAGTCGAAAATTGTTTCGGGCCGCCGGGTGATCTCCAGCCTCGGGTGCCCCTGAGGCTGGCGGGCAAGCTGTTCCTCGATGAGGTGCGCGTGGTTGCGGTAGAGGTGCACGTCCCCGCCCATCCACACGAGCTCGCCCGGCTGCATGTCGACCTGCTGGGCGATCATCGCGGTGAGCACCGCGGCGGACCACAGGTTGAACGGCAGGCCCAGCGCAACGTCGCAGCTCCGCTGGTAGAGGACGCAATTGAGCCGCGCTTCCGCGCCCTCGCCTGCGACATGGAACTGGTAGGTCTTGTGGCACGGCGGCAGGGCCATGCGATCGAGTTCCGCCACGTTCCAGCCCTCGATGATGTGGCGGCGACTGCCGGGGCTGGTGCGCAAGGATTCGATGACCTGCGCGACCTGGTTGATCCCCTCGCCCTTCTCGTACAGCCCGTCGGGGCGGTAGCGGTAGGTGGGCCAGTCGACCCACTGCTTGCCATAGACCGGCCCCAGATCGCCCCAGCGCTTGGCGAAGGCCTCATCATCGGCGATTCGCTGGACGAAGTCCTCGAGACTGATTGGCTCGCCGGTCTCGCGCACATAATTCGCGTGCGGCCACTCGTTCCAGATCTTCACCCCCTGGAGCACCAGCGGGCGGATGTTGGTCTCGCCGGTCAGGAACCACAGCAATTCGCGCGTCGCGGTCTTCCAGTAGACGCGCTTGGTGGTGAGCAGCGGCATGGCCCCGCCTGCAAGGTCGAATCGCAGCATCGCCCCGCAGATCGAGCGGGTCCCCACCCCAGTGCGGTCGACCCGCTCCGATCCCGTCTCCCAGACCTGTCGCATGAGGTCGAGATATTGCTGCTCGGGATGCGGCTCTATCGGGGAAGATTGCGGATTCGCGAGGGTTGCCATGCCCGTGAGCATAGCGCGCATTTGCCCGCTTGCCACCCGCCGCGCGCGTGCCTATAGGGCGCGCCTTGCCTCGATCCACGGGCGGTTTTCACCCCCGCGGAGCCGACACGGTCGGGGAGTAGCTCAGCCTGGTAGAGCACTGTCTTCGGGAGGCAGGGGCCGGAGGTTCGAATCCTCTCTCCCCGACCAATTTCCTCATCTGGCATCCGGCGCTTGCCTCTTGGGGATCATACTGAGGGCCGCCTGACGGGCGGTTCCCCTTCAACCCGGCGTTAACCATGAGCGGCTAGGGCTTGCCTTGGCCATTCAGGTTCGGGGGACATGCAGGCATTTCGCACATCACGGCGTGGGCACGCGAGGGCGCGATGAACTCGGCCAGTCTCGCCGGCGACCTGCACCTGCACGCCGCGCACCGAAAGGGTGCGTGGCTCGACACGTGGCCCGCCTTCGCGCTGTTCTGCCTCGCCTCGCTAGCGCCGCTGCTGGTGGTCGGCTTCCCGCCGCTCGTCGACCTCTACGGGCATCTCGGGCGCTATGCGATGCAGACCGACCTTTCCAACCGGCCGGAGTTGCAGCCCTACTACTCCTACGACTGGCGGCTGATCGGCAACCTGGGCGCAGACTTGGCTGTAGAGGCGCTTTACCGCTTCGTCGGCCTCGAGCCCGCGATCCGGCTGATCGTCATCGCCACGCAAGCCCTGGCGGCGGCGAGCATCCTGCTCGCGAGCCGCGAGCTGCACGGACGCGTCACCCCCTTCGCCGTCGCCGCGCTGCCGCTGATCTATGGCCTGCCATTCAACTACGGCTTCCTCAACTTCTCGCTAGGCATGGCGCTGGCGCTGCTCGCCTTCACCGCCTGGCTGCGTCTGCGCCGCGCGAAGTCGCGCCTCGCGCCGCCGCTGTGGCTCGCTGTCGCCGGGGTGGGGACATGGGTGTGCCATACCTATGGCTGGGCCTTCCTCGGCCTCCTGTGCGGATCGACCTGCCTTGCCGAGGCCATCGCCGAGCGACGCCGCCCGGTCCCGGCCATGCTCGGCATCCTAGCCCAATGCGCGCCCCTGCTGCTCCCGCTCGTGCCGATGGCTTTGTGGCGCTCCGCGGCCGGGGGGCTCGACCTTGCCTCGTCGGGCTTCATGTACAAGCTGTTCGGCCTCGTCTCGGTGCTGCGCGCCAAGTGGGCGATCATCGACATGCCCTCGCTGTTCCTGCTGGTGGCGATCGTCTACTGGGCGATCCGCAGCAAGGCGGTGCGGATCGACCTGAGGCTCGGGATTGCCGGCCTGCTCTGCTTCGCCTTCTTCCTGATCCTCCCCAAGACGGTGTTCGGATCGGCGGGCGCGGATGTGCGGCTGATGCCCTATGCCTTCATCTGCGCGCTGCTGGCGATCCCGCAAACCGGCCTCGATGCCCGCACGGTGCGGACCGTGACCCTCATCGCCCTCGCCTTCTTCGGGGTGCGCACCGCGACGACCGCGGCCGCCTACATGCAATACGAGGCGCGGACGCAGGCATACCTTCCTGCCATCGAATCGCTCCCGAGCGGCGCACGCGTCGCCTTCTTCTCGGTCGCGCCCTGCGCGCCGACCTGGGACCTGCCGGTGCTCGACCACAGCTCGGGCTTCGCGCTCGCGCGGGCCAGCGTCTTCGTCAACGACCAGTGGAACGTGCCGGGCCTCTCGCCGCTGACGGTCCACTACCCCGCGGCGGGCGAGTTCGCGCAGGACCCCTCGCACCTTGTCCTCGCCGACGGCTGCGACCGGCACTTCTATCCTTTCCTCTCCGAGACCTTCGCGCGCGTGCCGTGGGATGCCTTCACCCACGTGTGGATGATCGGCGAGGTGCCCCCCGACCTCAAGGTGCCGGCGCGGCTGCAGCCGCTGCCTCACGCCGGACAAGGCGTCCTGTTCGCGGTGCGCCCCGCCCGCTGACCGGGCGATAAACTCGCCGAGCCCCCGCGCTCAGCCCCTTACCCACGGGTTTTTCCGGTGTGACGCGGAACTGTCATGGACCGGTCACTCATCTGTCACCGGACACGACTAGCGGGCCCCAGAGACCAATGACCCGTTAAGGACAGGGGAACCCGAATGATCACTCACGTTTCGCGCCTGGCGCTCGCCGCCTGCCTGATCGGCAGCGCCGCACCCGTTTTCGCTCAGGACGCCGCGCCGGCGCAGGACGTCGCCGCCGATGCCACCGCGCCCGCCGATGAGGGCGGCGTCGAGGAAATCATCGTCACCGCCACCAAGCGCGAGACGAACCTCCAGAAGACCCCGGTCGCGATCTCGGTCGTCACCGCCCAGAACCTTCAGGAGCGCCGCGTCCTCAGCCTGCTCGACCTTGCCGACGGCTCGGTGCCCAGCTTGCGCGTCCAGCCCTTCGAATCGCGGCAGACCGCGCTCACCATCGGCATCCGCGGCATCGTGCCGCTCGACGCCAACCAGCCCGCACGCGAGCAGGGCGTCGGCATCTACATCGACGGCGTCTACCTCGGCCGCCAGCACGGCATGAACGCGGGCCTCTTCGATCTGGAGCGCGTCGAAGTGCTCAAGGGCCCGCAGGGCACGCTGTTCGGCCGCAACACCGAAGGCGGCGCGCTGAGCCTCGTCTCGAAGGCCCCGTCGGGCGAATTCGGCGGCCGCATCACCGCGGGCATCGGCAACCTCGGCACCAGCAACATCTCCGCCCACCTCGATCTTCCGGAAGTCGCCGGATTCAGCGTCAAGATCGACGGGATCATGGCGAAGCAGGGCGCAGTCACCAGGAACCCGCTGCTCGGCCAGGTCGGCTGGGGCTTCTTTGATCGCAAGGGCGTGCGCGCCGCGGTCCGCTGGCAGCCGACCTCGAACATCACCAACGACTTCGCCTTCGACTACGCCACGGATCGCAACTCGCCGTTCTACAGCCAGTTGCTGAATTACAACCCGCGCGGCTGCGTGAGCGGCGGCACCAACACCGCGCCGCAGCCGATCTCGGTGGCGCCGGCCTGCACCACCCCCGGCACCGCCTTCACCGGCACCTCGGGCAACCTGCGCCCGGTGCTCCCGGGCGTGCAGATCGTCGGCGACCGTATCCAGCGTGTCGCCGACATCGGGGTCCCGCAGGCCGCGAGCCGTGACAAGACTTTCGGCTACACCAACAACTTCAAGTGGCAGATCGCCGACGAGATCGAGTTGCGCTCGATCACGGCCTGGCGCGGCGTCGATGCGCTGCAGTACGACAACGCGGGCGGCGCGCACCGCGTGCCCCTGCCTGCGCCGGGTTGCACCGGCAGCGCGTGCAATTTCAGCCGCTACTCGGTCGCCGAGCTCTACCAGCGCCAGTTCAGCCAGGAATTCCAGGCGGTCGGCACGATCGGCCGGGTCAACTACGTTGCGGGCCTGTTCTACTTCATCGAAAACGTTCGCGATACGGCCGCCACGCCGAACACCATGGCGATCCAGGGCTACACCACCGCCGGGCAGACCACGGGCTTCAACTATGTCGTCCTCGACAGCTGCCGCGGCTCGGCCGGGTTCGGCTGGGACGTCGGCTGCCGCTCGATCGACCGCGCCTCGGAAGTGCGCTCGCGCTCCTACGCCGCCTACGGGCAGGCCGAATGGGAGATGGCCGATGGCCTGCGGCTCACCGTCGGCGGCCGCTACACGATCGACAAGAAGGAAGGCGAGCTGACCTTCAGCCGCGGCATCAACTACCGCACCGACACGGCCGCGGCGATCCGCAACGGCTACGCTCCGCTTGATCGCACCTGGAAGCGCTTCAACCCGATGGTCACCCTCGCCTATGACGTGAACCCCGACGTGCACGTTTATGCGAAGTATGCGACCGGCTACCGTTCGGGCGGTGCCTCGTCGCGCACCTCGAACTACCAGGCCTTCGGTCCCGAGGACGTGAAGTCCTACGAAGTCGGCCTCAAGACCGACCTGTTCGACCGCACGGTGCGCTTCAACGTCGCGGCCTACATGATGGATCGCACCAACAGCCAGGTCGACCTCAGCACCATCCAGCCGACCGCGACTGGGAACTTCAACAACCTGGTGACGATCAACGCCCCGGGCACGACCAAGATCCGCGGGATCGAGGCGGACCTGACCTGGCGTCCGACCGAGCGCTGGACCTTCAACGCCAGCTACGCCTACACCTACACCGACATCCCGCCGATCGACGTGGTCTATGAGGAACGCCGTGCCGATGGCACGCTGACCGGCAACCGCACCGTGGTTCCGCAGAAGTTCTACATCGTCTACACCCCGCGCAATGCGGCGAGCGGTTCGGTCGATTACAAGGTGCCGGTGGGCGGTGCGGGTGCGGAACTGCGCTTCCACGTCGATGCCGCCTACAGTCAGGCGACGCAAACCTTTGACCAGTTCCCGGACAAGGCCGACGCGAGCTTCATCGTCAACGGGCGCATCAGCCTTGCCCGCCTGTCGATGGGTGCGGGCGGCCAGGAGCTTCAGGTCAGCCTGTGGGGCCGCAACATCTTCAACGAGCAGTACCTGTTCCGCCGCGACCCCTCGAACAGCCTGCCAGCGGTGCAGGTCACCGCGCTGAGCGGCGTACCGAACGCGCTGGTGGTCGGCAACAAGTCCAACATCCTCGGCGACTACGGCAACTTCGCGATGCCGCGCACCTTCGGGATCGAGAGCACGCTGCGCTTCTGATCCCGCGTCTCGCCGCGGCGACAGAGATGGCGGCGCGTCCCTCTTGGGACGCGCCGCTTCTCATTTGCGGGGGCAGGTGCGCATCGCAACCCGAAGCGCAGCGGTTAACGGGTCACTGGCGAAAGGGCGCGAATCGCAGTGCCTTAACCATCAGCGCCGCCGCGGCCGGGTTGACGCGCCGCCAGCCCGGACTTCGAGCCGGACGAAAACGAGGCGCCGAAAACGAAAAAAGCCTCGGTTTCCCGGGGCTTTATGCAGCGCTGAAGCGCCAGCCTCTTAGCGGTTCGAGCCGAGGCCGACTCCATTCCCACATGTTGCATCTCCTACCAGCGAATAGCTGATAGGAGATTTAACACTTTATTAACCTTAATCAAGCGCTAACTGCGTTTCGCCCTGCTCCCATCATCGCCAGCAGCTCCGGCATCGCGATCGCGCGCGAGAACAGATAGCCCTGCGCCTGGTCGCAGCCCATCGCCTTCAATGTCGCTGCAACAGCCAGATCCTCGACCCCTTCGGCGACGACCGTCTTGCCGAGCGAATGCGCGATTTCGATCGTCGCGCGCACCACCGCGCGGCTTTCGTCCGAGGTCGCCATGTGCTGCACGAAGCGCTTGTCGATCTTGAGTTCCGAGCTCGGCAGCGTCTCGATGTATTCGAGGTTGGACTGCCCCGTGCCGAAGTCGTCGATCGAAAGACCGATGCCGCGTGCCTTCAGTGCGGCGATCTGGGGAGCGATCCGCTGGTCCTCGAGCTTGGCGGTCTCGGTCAGTTCGAGCGTGAGGTTCTCGGCCGGGAAATTCTGACGACCCAGCATCGTCATGATGTCGAACAGCAAATGGGTGTCCGAGAGGCTTTTGGCCGACATGTTTACCGCGAGCTTGAAACGCGGGTCGATGGCGATGGCCTGCTTGCCGTCGGCGAGCGCCTGCTCGAGCACCAGCAGGGTGAGTTCGTTAATTCGGTCGCCGGCTTCGGCGGCGAGCACCAGCTCCTGCGGATCGACGAAACTGCCCCCATCAGGTCGCCAGCGGATCAGCGTCTCCGCGCCGACGATCCGGCCGGACGCGAGGTCGATCTTGGGCTGGTAGGCAACGCCGATGTCGCGGTCGCGAAGTCCCCGCTCGAGGACGCGGACCATCTCGAGCCGCTGGTTGCGCGCCTCGAGGTGCGCCGCATCGTTGATGATGAAGCGCGCCGCCCGGCTCGCCGCCTCGTCGGCGGCCTGCATCGCCTTCTTGATGCGCTGCGTCACCGCGAGTTCGTGGTTGGTGTCGATCCCCAGCGCCGGCGCACTGTTGGCGGATTGCCAATCGTGGCTGATCGCCGTCTTGAGCATCAGCGCGAGACCGTCGGCGTGGCGCTCGAGTTCCGCGGTGCCCATACGCGGGGCCAGCCAGACCAGCATATCGCGCTCGAAGGCCACGTCGCCGATCACGCCGGGGCCCTTGACGTAGGTGATCAGGGTGTTGACGAAGTCGCCGATCTCGCGCGCCGACCAGTCCTCCGACATCTCCGCCAGATTGGCGATCTTGAGCGCATAGACGTCGTGATCGGGGCTCGGTCGCTGCGAGCTGATCGCGGTCGTGGTCATGGCGTCGACATCGCCGATCAGGTACTTGCGGTTGATCTTCTGGAACCCGATGCCTGCCCAGGCGAGCGCCAGCAGGGCCGGCATGATGTCGAGGTTGACGCCGAAATCGTCGAGCATGAGCGGGACCACCATCAGCGCGCCCGCGACGACCAGCAGCCTCGTCGGCGACCGGTTGCGACCCAGCGCGAGCCAGACGACGGCCAAAGCCGCAACGCATAGCGCCGGATACCAGCTCAGGTTCAGCGGCATTCCGCGTTCGAGGGTGAGCGCCCCGATGGCGTGGTAATAGACGCCAGCGATCCGGCCGTAGGCGATCGGGTAATGCACGAAATCGCTGGAGGTCAGGTAGGTATCGCCGATGATGACCTTCTTGCCGGCAAGTTCCTTCGCGCCCACCCTGCCCTCGGCGACGTCGACGTAGCTGTAGGTTGCGACCGTGCGCGGATTGAAGGTGAAGTCGGGCCTGTAGATCTGGTCAGGTCCGCTGTACCCGGCGAGCACGGCCGAAAGCGAGGGGTAGTGTTCCCCGTTCACCAGGCGACCCGTCGGCATGCGCATGGAAAGCCCGAACGGGCCGGCGTACGCGGTCATGATCGCCTGATCGGATTGCGCGCGAAATCTTGGAAGTGGCAGCACCTCCTCGATGTTCTGGAAACCCTTCTTTTCGCCCGGGACCATCCCAAGCCAGATCTTGCCCTTGTAGCGCTTGAGCGTCTCCTCGAAGACGGCGTCGGCCGCGGCCGTCTGGGGCTTGGGATGGGAACGGTCGAACACGACGCGCTCGACACCGGCAGCGAACAGGCGATCGAGAACAAGGCTGTCGAACTCCCGGTCCGGGACCTCGTCGCGGGAGGCGGCCACGCTCTTGTCGTCGATAGCTATGACCGCGATGTCCTGCGGCGCAGGTTGCGACCGGACCAGCGCGCGCACGGCGCGATAGAAATCCTCAGCCGGTGCCGGCAGGTCGATCGCGCCCGCGACCAGGCCGAAGATGACCGCCCAAAGTGCCACACGGCCGCGCTTGTCGCGCAGCAGGCGGGCGCCCGAGGCACCGTCGGTCCGCCCTTGCTTGTCGGGTGAGCCTGCCTCCGAAGGCGCCGGCGCGCGCCGGAACCTTTCGGCAAAAGAGTTGAACCAGGCAATCATCAGGCGCGCTTATCCCGTGGGGAAACCCGCCTCGTTCCTAGCTTGCGGTGGTTAATTCATTGCAAACGATGCGCCCTCCGCCCGGTCGGCGCTCAGATCACCCGCGGCGCGAGCAGGCCCAGCACGATCGTCAGCGCGCCGAGGCCAAGCGAAAGATGCCAGCGCAGGCGCAGGAAATCGGCCGGGGCAAAGCCCAGCGCGCGGTCGACCAGCGGCGAGCCCATGATCAGCGCGCCGAGATAGAACAACGCCGGTCCCGGCCACTCCCAACCGAAGGTCCACGGCAGGAACAGCGCGACCGCAAGCAGGCTCGGCAGCACCGCCAGGATGTAGGCGCCGGTCGTCGCCCGCCGGCTCGAGACCGCCTGCCCCCACCACACGCCGCCGAGAAAGGAGAAAATCGCCGCCGCATAGGCAAAGCCCCCGGCAAGCGCGGCATAGCGCCATTCGTGTCCGAGCAGGATCAGGCAGACGCAGAGGATCTGCGGCAGAAGGCCGGCATAGCCCAGTGCGCGGGCCGCGGGGGAGAGCGAAGTTTGTCCGTCCATGGCGGCTTCAAAGCCCCCGGACGGCGTCCGGTTCCCGCCTTCTTGCGCAGGCCAGGCGATTGCGCCACCAGAGGCCCCATGAACCTGTTCGATCTCAGCGGCCGCACGGCCATCGTCACGGGCGGCAACGGCGGGCTCGGCCTCGCCATGGCGCGCGGGCTCGCCAAGGCGGGCGCCGACGTCGCGATCCTTGCCCGCAATCCCGACAAGAACGCCGCAGCCGTTGCGGAGCTTGCCCCCCTCGGCAAGGGCGACGTGCTCGCCCTTACGTGCGACGTCGCGGAGGATGCGCAGATCGAGGACGCGGTCGGCAAGGTGCTCGCGAGCTTCGGGCGGATCGACGTATGCTTCGCCAATGCCGGGATCTCGGGCGCTGGCGTCGGCATCCAGGACATCACGAGCGAGGGATGGGACCACACGCTCGCCGTCAACACCCGCGGGGCGGCGCTGGTCTACAAGCACGTCTCCCGCCACATGATCGCCCGCGCCAAGGAAGGCGACGCGGGCGGCAAGCTGATCGCGACCTCCTCGGGCCAGTCGATCATGGGGGTGAACCGCTCGTCCGACTACGCCGCTTCCAAGGCCGCGCTTAACGGCCTCACCCGCGCCGCCGCCTTCGAGCTCGCCCGCCACAGGATCACCGCCAACGCGCTGCTCTTCGGCTATTACGAGACCGACATCACTGCCAAAGCCGACCCCAGGTTCGCAGAGTGGATGAGCCGCCGCATCCCGCTGCGCCGCTCCGGCGATCACGCGGGGCTTGAAGGTCTCGCGGTGTTCTTCGCCTCGCCGCACAGCGACTACATCACGGGCCAATGCCTGCCCGTCGACGGGGGCTTGTGCATCTCGTGACGCGTTCCATCTCGTAGAAGGAACACCGGCCTGCCGAAGCCGTTGCCTCTTGAAACACCCGCCACCGGAAGCCTCTCCCCCGTGTCCGACGAAAACGACCTCCCAGACTTCGCCGACCGCCCCGAAGACCGCGCCCGCCAGCGCGCCGTGCCCGCCGGCCGGGTGGCGCGGATCGGCACCTTCGGGCGGCTCGTCGGCGGCGTCGCGGGAGGGATGGTCGCGGAAGGCGCGCGGCGGCTTGCCAGCGGCGAAGGCATCACCGCGCGGGACCTGATCCTCACCCCCGGCAACGTCCAGCGCCTCACCGACCGCCTGTCGCACCTGCGCGGCGCGGCGATGAAGATGGGGCAGATGATCAGCCTCGATGCGGGCGATTTCCTGCCGCCCGAGCTGTCGAAGATCCTCGCGACCTTGCGCGACCAGGCGAACTTCATGCCGACCAGACAGTTGGACCAGGTGCTGAAGAGCGAATGGGGCCCGGACTGGCGCAAGCAGTTCCGCTGGTTCAACCCGCGCCCCATCGCTGCCGCGAGCATCGGCCAGGTTCACAAGGCTCTCACCCGCGACGGCGAGGAGCTGGCGATCAAGGTCCAGTACCCGGGCGTCGCCAAGTCGATCGACAGCGATGTCGACAACGTGATTACGCTGCTCAAGGTTGCCGGCTTCGCCCCGCCGGAGCTCGAGATGGAGAAGCTGATGGCCGCGGCCAAGCAGCAGCTCCACGAA
>JBJTSG010000343.1:0-2997 GCA_046076505.1 Erythrobacter sp.
CCCGAGCCGCGGGCCGGCAGCTCGATCAGCTTGAAGGCGCCGAGCAGCGCCCCCAGCGCGATCAGCGAGACGAGCAGCATCTGCGTCACCTCGAAGATCTTGTCGACGAGCTTGAAGAGGAAGGTGTTGCTGTCGCTGGTGACGACGGTGGCGATCGCCTTGGGGATGCCGAGGCCGTTGATCGCGTTCCAGCTCGCAAACAGGGTGAAGGCCGGAACCGCCAGCAGCACGATCACGGTGAGCAGCAGCGCGGGCACGTAGAGCCAGCGGCGGCGCGGGCCATCAAGGCCGGCGCGGCGCGCGGCCATCCTGCCGGTGTCGAGCGTCCAGGCGAGGACGCGCATGTAGCTGTCGATCATCCGCCCGCCGCCGTGCTCGGCCTGGCCCTTGGCCTTGAGGAAATAGGCCGCCATCAGCGGGGTGATCATGCGCGCGACGGCGAGCGACATCAGCACCGCGACCACCACGGTGATCCCGAAGTTCTTGAAGAACTGCCCGGCGATCCCCGGCATCAGGCCGACCGGCAGGAACACCGCGACGATGCAGAAGCTTGTCGCCACAACCGGCAGGCCGATCTCGTCGGCGGCATTGATCGAGGCCTGGAAGGCGGTCTTGCCCATCCGCATGTGCCGGACGATGTTCTCGATCTCGACGATCGCGTCGTCGACCAGCACCCCGGCGACCAGCGCGAGGGCGAGCAGCGAGAGGAAGTTGAGGTTGAACCCGGCGAGGTCCATGAACCAGAAGGTCGGGATCGCCGACAGCGGGATCGCGACCGCCGAGATGAAGGTCGCGCGCCAGTCGCGCAGGAACACGAACACCACGACCACCGCGAGCACCGCACCTTCGACCAGCGCCCACATCGAGGACTTGTACTGGCCGCGGGTGTAATCGGTGGAGGTCGACTGGCGGCTGAACTTCACGCCCGGGTTCTCGGCAGCGATCTTGTCGAGCTCGACCAGAGCCTCGTCGTAAACCGTCAGGTCCGACGCGCCCCGCGCGCGGTTGATGTAGAAGTTGACGACTTCCTTGCCGTCAATCTCGCTCTTCTGGGTGCGCTCGGAATAGCCGTCGCGCACCTCGGCGACGTCGGCGAGCCGCACGGTGCGGCCGGCGCCGAGCTGGATCTGGGTCTGCGACAGGGCGTAGGCGCTCGGCGAGTTGCCGAGCACGCGCAGCGACTGGCGGGTGCCGCCGACTTCGGCGAGACCGCCCGCGGCATTGACGTTGTTCTGGCGCAGCGCGGCGTTGATCTGCGAGGCGGTCACGCCGAAGGACTGCATCCGCACCGGATCCAGGACCACCTCTATGCGCCGGTCGACCCCGCCATAGCGCCCGACCTCGGCGATCCCGTCGATCTTGAGCAGCCGCTTGGCGACCGTGTCGTCGATGAACCACGAGAGCTGCTCGAGCGTCATGTCGTCGGCCTCGACCGCGAACACCCCGACCGCTCCGCCGATCGCGTTGACCTTGCTGACGCGCGGCTCGAGGATCCCGTCGGGCAGACTCCCGCGCACCGAGGACACCGCGGTCTCGACCTCGCTCACCGCCTCGACGAGATCGGTGCCGATCGCGAATTCGACCACGGTCAGCGAATTGCCTTCCGACGCCGTCGACTGGATCGTCTCGACCCCGTTGATCGAACGCACCGCGCTCTCGACGCGCTGGGTGATCTGGTTCTCGATCTCGGTCGGCGAGGCGCCGGGCTGGCCGATGTTGATGATCACCGCCGGGAATTCGACGTCCGGGTTGTTGGTGACGTCCATCCGCATGAAGCTGACGATCCCGGCGAACAGCAGGCCGGTGAAGAACACCAGCGGGATCACGGGATTGCGGATCGACCAGGCCGAGATGTCGCGAAGTGCCATGAAAGTCCTGCCTGTTGTATCGCCGTTCGCGTCGCACCCCTGTTACGCGGCGAACCGCGGCAGGGATGACAGCCTTATTTCTTGAGCGGTTGCGGGTTGACCGTCTCGCCGGGATTGAGGAAGCCGCCGGCACGCAGCACCACCCGCTCGGAGCCGGTGAGGCCCTCGGTGATGGCGATGCCCGCCGGGGTCACCGCGCCGGTCTTGACCGCGCGGCGTTCGGCCTTCTTGTCGGCACCCACGACGTAGACGAAGCTGCCCTTGGCATCGGCCAACACCGCGCTTTCGGGGAGCACAGTGGCGGTGAAGCTGCCGCTGTTGATGCGGGCCGTGGCGAAGCCGCCGGGGCGCAGCGCCGGGTTGAACTTCAAGGCGATGCGGGCCGTGCCCTGCCGGGTGGTCTGCTGGATGGTCGGGGCGAGCTGCCACACCTGGCCCTGGAAGGTCTGGTCCGAGCCTGCGGGCACGACGCTCGCGGCAGTGCCGACCGAAAGCTTGGCGAGCTGGTCCTCGGACACCTGCGCGAGCATTTCCATCTCGCCGCCGGCGGCGATCGTGAACAGCGCAGGCGAGCCGGCACCGACCGTCTGGCCGAGCTCGACGGCGCGGGCGAGGACATAGCCGCTTGCCGGGGCGATGATGTCGAGACGGCGGTTGCGCGCGCGCTGCTCGCCGAGCTGCGCCTCGGCGACCTTGACGCGGGCGACCGCGGCATCGCGGGTCGCGGTCAAGCGATCGATGTCGGCCTTGGACACAAAGCCGCGCTCGACCAGCTTGAGCGCGCGATCGAGGTTCGCCTGGGCGAGGTTGGCATCGGCGCGGGCGACCTGGATCTGCGCGCTCTGCGCGGCGGCCTGCTGGACCTGCACCGAACGGTCGATCACCGCCAGCACCTGGCCCTGGCTCACCCAGTCGCCGGCATCGACGGCGACGCGCACCACCTGCCCGCCTTCGCCCGCAACGCCCACCGGCATCGGCCGGCGCGCAGCAAGCGTGCCGGGCGCCTCGATCACCCCGGCGACCGTCGTCCGGCCCGGGGTCACGACGGTCACGGTCGCGGCCTGGTTGGTGTTCTTGTCGGCCGGGGCGGTCCGCCCGAAGATTGCGAAGAGGATGCCGATGGCGAGCA
>JBJTSG010000344.1:0-9986 GCA_046076505.1 Erythrobacter sp.
CGGATTTCAAGGGAATACGGAACGCGGAGCAATACGGCGAAATCGCTCACCCAAGCTTCCCAAGCTTACGACGAGGGTTCGATTCCCTTCACCCGCTCCACAATCCTGAAATAACCGCAGAAATCCGCCATTCCGGAGGCGGTAATGCGCTGACGCTCACCCATAGAGTCTCACACGGCCTCTCACACGATGGCCGTCACGGCAGCGATGCTGTTTGCATCCAGCCAGCCGGAGCGCGGACATGGCCCGGTACAGCGATCTCGTTCGCCGCGGGGCCCGAGATCATTTCTTCGGATGGCATCGCGGGTAATTTGCAAGACCGTGATGCCGAGGAGCGACGCGCCGTGGACGATGTCGTCCTTCATATCGTCGCTGGAAAGCGCATTGCGGCGGGGCCCTGAGCCACTGAGGCACAGGCAGCTGCGTTTCAAGCAGGCACAATCGACTATCAGTCTGCTGTATGCACCATAGGGGCAACGCTGTGTCGCCCGAGCGTCTTTGCGCCATGGCCACCTGCGGAAGAGGGGGCTTGCCATTCGTTCCCGCCGCGCATTGGTTAGTTTGGGTTTGGCGCTCCATGCCCAACTCGCTCGGCTACCGGGAGTTTGACTTCCATGGCGAACTTTGTTGGATGGTCTCGCAAGAGCAAGGAGCAGCGTGGTGACAAAGCTGGTCAAATTCGGCATTTTAGCGACGGCATGCGGCCTTTGCGCAACGGCGCTGGCGCAACCCGCACCGCCAGCTGCCCCGCCGAGGATGCAGGCTTGCACCGGCGGGTATCAGCCGCCGGTCATGATCCGCGCGTCGATGACGCGGATCATCGAGAGCTATCCCGAGAAAGCGCGACGCGAAGGGGCCGAGGGTGTGGTCGGTGCCGCCATCACGGTTGGTCTTGATGGCAGGGCCATCGACGTCGAGATCACGCAGCGCGCAGAATCCGAAGAACTGAACAACGGCACCATTCAGGCGATCTTGCGATATGGCCGCTTCATGCCCGCCTTGCAGGACTGCAAGCCGGTGGTTGGCGAATTGTCGCAAACGATCCGTTGGGCACTCGGCTGATGCCGGGGCTGCGCTGGGCGGCGGCGTGTCTGGCGGTAGGGCTGGCCGGGCTGACCTTGTCTTCTGGCGCCGAAGCGCAGGCAGGCCGCAGCGCATGCTTCGTCCGGGTGACGGCGCTTCGCACTATTCCCGGCCTTGCTGGTGCCGCGGCTCCGGGTGAAGCACTCAACGCTGCACCCGATCCGGCGCGGCTGCGAGCCTATGATCAGAGCCTCGCCAGCGCCATTGCCGCGCTGGGATCGGGTCCGGAAACTGCACTGCGCCTGCTCGATGTCGAATCGCTGGTGCAGCGCGTGTCGGAATGCGCGACGTCCCTCGGTGCGCCGCCAGATCAGGTCGGTCGGGCCGCGGGCGCGCTCGACAATGCGTTCCGCGCCAATGCCGCGCATTACACCCTCAAGGCGCCCCGCGCGGCTGGCTCGCCCGAGCAGCGCCGCTTGCAGGAACGCATGCTGGCCTCGGCAGGACTGACCAAGGCGCTGGCCGCCAGCGGCCGATCGGCAGACCGCGATCAGGCTCTCCGGGAAGAGGCGCAGTTGATTGCCGCTGCCGATGCCAATTGGGAAGCCGGTCGCGAGGCGCGCGAGCAGCAGCAGATGGCCGAAGAACGCGCCCGCAATGCCCGGGCCGAGGAAGAGCGGGTGCGGCAGGCCTCGGCGCAGGCGATCATGGACGACCGCCTGATCACCCGCGCGGTGCTCACTGAATTCAAGCAGATTTCCGACAGCCACCCCGGCCTCATGATGTCGCGCGGTCTGAGCGAGTTCACCACCAGGCCCGGTGATCGGCCCCGTTTCAGCGAATACTGGAATTACGAAACTGGCGAAATTTACCTCACTATCAATGGCACGGATCCGACGATCCAGCGCTATCGCTTTTCCATCCGGAACGCCAAGTGTCTAAAGCCGAATGCGAGCAAGCCCGAGTATTTGTGCACCTTCACCGCGGAGACCGAAGCCGAGGTAACGCTTGCCGGGGCACAGGTTGTGAACGACCGGAAGGGGCCCACGCGATTGACCACGCCGATTGTCTGGAACGGGTCGCGCTGGTCGGCTCCGCTTGTGCGCGCCGCCGCCCAGCGCGGTTTTGCGGCAGCGGCTGTCGCTCCTTCGAGCAGATCGACAGACGATCCCAACCGGGCCTTGTGCCGATCCCTTAACGCCGGGGTTGCCGCTGCCGGCGGCCAGTTCACCTCAAGCGCGCTCAGCCCGCAGACTTGGGGCTGCTGATGTGCTCCCCTGATTGTTACCGGTCAGCGGTAGAGTCTGGCTCCTTCATGATGGGTGTTTGATGGGATGGCAACGTGTCTGGGAGCATGCCCCCAGACACATTGGCCGGCGATCTCGGCGGGGGTCTTCCCTCCCAGTTTGGAGTGGGGCCTGACCCTATTGTAATCGTGCTTCCAGGCAGCGAGCACGAACCGAGCATGAGCCAACAAGGTGCCATTGTCGCTGACCACCGTTTGCGGCTTCCCCCGGATAGCCGGCGGAACTTCGACCGGGACTAGCCAGGTCTCGCCTGCCTCAGCCGATAGAAGATCCCGCTCTCATCGTATCCCGTCAGTTCAAGCACGCCGCTCACTGTGAACACCCGCGTCTCGCTGGTGGGGAAAGCGGTATCGGCATAAACCTCGATGAACTGGTTGGGCGCGGCGTGGAAATGGAACGGGCAGCCGGGCGGGTAGCCGAGCAGCACGAAACGCTTTTGCGTGCGTCCGGCGCTGAGCGGCATCATCCAGCCTGCGACAGCGATCCGCTTGCCGGCCAATGCCTTAACCTGCGGCGTGAATTTCGGCTTGGAGACGATGTAGCCCTGCGCATCCTTGCGGGTGGTCTCGCCGGTGGACTCGAGCACCTTCCACGAAACACCGCCCTTGGGAGTCGCGGCGGGCTTCCAAATGTCCTCGACCGCACGGCCGGATTTGTAATCGGGGGCCTGAGCAGCGCTGTATGTCTGCCGGGCTTCCTCGATGACTGCTGCATCGCGCTTGGTCCCTTGGACGGCGGCGGTGATCGCCTGACCGATATTGACGCTGATCACCGCGGCAAGGATCAGCATGGTCGCCTTCCAGCCCATATCCGCAAGTTCCTCTCTGGTCATCGTCAGCCGGCCCGCGCGAGCACGCGGGCTGGATCGAGATTGTAGACGCGCAGCGCCGGGACCAGTGTAGCCAGTGCGCCGATGCCGATCACGCCTGCGACCAGCGCCACCTCGGCCGGGAGCACGCGCCAGGGCGAAAGGCCCAGCTCCGCAAGGGTCGGGAAGCTCGCCCGCGCGGCCGTGATGAGCACATGCGCGCCTGCCCACCCGGCCAGCGCGCCGAGCAGCGCCGTGACGACACCTTCCAGCATCACCGTGCCGAACACCTGGCGGCGGCTCGCGCCCATCACGCGCAGCAACGCCAGATCGCCCTCGCGGCTGCGCACCATGCCGACCAGCGCGACGAGGATTGCAAGGCCGCCGGTGGCTGCCAGTAGCCAGGCGAAAATGCGGATCCCCTCGATGCTCGCGCCGACGAGATCGAGCAGGCGCGCGGACTCGGTCGCGGGGACGGCGGCCTGCAGCGCGCTCTGACGGTTGATCATGCTGGGAATGCGCAGGGCACCGGCTGCGCTGCGATAGGTGACGAGCAGGGCGGTGTATTCAGGCTCCAGACCTTGCGCTCCGGTCCGCGCCTGAAGCGGAGCTGGCACATCCTCTTCATGCTCATGCGCGTGGCCAGCCCCGTCCTCATGACCGGTCCCGCCCTCATGCTCGTGCTCGCTAATCCCGTGCACTGCCCACACGCTTTCGACCGGGGTCAAGATCAGGCGATCGGCCGCACCGCCGGTGGGCGCGAGGATGCCGACAACCTTGAAGGGCGCATGGTCGTGGCCCTGAGCACCGTCCTCGTCTTCGCCGAGGCCGTGGCTGCCGATGAATTTCTGCCCCACCCCCGCTCCGGTTGCGCGCGCAACCTCGGCCCCGATAACCGCCTCCATCGGCGCAGCGAAAGCGCGGCCTTGGGACAGCTTGGCGGCGTAAAGTTGGCCGAAGCCAGCATCCGTGCCCACGATCCGGTAGCCTCGGAAATTGTCGCCCAGCGCCAGCGGGACGACCTGCGCCACCGCCGGGTCGCGTTCCAGAAGGGTGCGGGCAGACAGAGGGATGTTGCCGGTCGGCTGATCGATGTGGAACACGCTCGACAGGATCAGCTGGAGCGGCGAGCCCTTGGCACCCACCACCAGATCGATCCCGCGCGCGTCGCGATAGAGGCGGTCGCTGGCCTGCGTGCCGAGTTGCAGCAGAAGCACCAGAATCGCCACCGATATCGCCAGCAGCAGGACATTGAGCGCGGTCGTCAGCGGCCGGTCGCGCAGATATGCGAGTGCAAGGCCGATCATGCGACCAGCCTCCCGCCGTTAAGCTTCAGCGTGCGCGCGAAGTGTGGGCGCAAGCGGTCATCATGGGTCGCGACAAGCAGCGCCGCGCCCGTTTCTTCCGCCAGGTCGCGCAGCAGACCCGCGACTGCGGCGGCGTTGGCGGCATCGAGCGCGGAAGTCGGCTCATCCGCGATCAGGATCGCCGGGCGCACCACCAGCGCGCGGGCAATCGCGGCACGCTGCGCTTCGCCTTGGCTCAATTCGTGTGGGCGGGCATGCGCGCGATCGGCGATCCCGAGCCGTTCGAGCAACGCATCGACCCGCGCCGGATCGCCGCTGCCCGTCTGAAGTTTCTGGGCGAGCGCCAGATTGGCCCCCAGCGAAAGGGCCGAGACGAGCCGAAGCGACTGGAAGACGATCCCGAAATGCCGGCGCCGCACCCCGTCATCGATCGCTGCATCGTCCAGCGTCACACGCCCGCTGTCTGGCCGCTGCAAGCCGCATAGCAGATTGAGCAGCGTTGACTTGCCCGACCCCGAGGGACCGAGCAGCAGCGCCCGCTCGCCCGGCGCGAGGCTGAACGAAACCCCAGCCAACACCAGGCGGCCATCATAGGTCTTGCCGAGGTCGGTTGCGGTCAGATGCATGATCAGTGCGGATGGGCCTTGCGCAGTCGGCGCCAGTGCGCGGCAAGCAGCAGCAGCGTGCCTGCGACCGTCAGCGCCACCACGCCCGTTTCGCTGGCGATGAAGAGACCGCCTATCAGCGCAGCGAAGGCAGCGATGACCAGCAAGTTCTGCGCCGTGCCGGTCCGCCCGCGCAACAGCACCGGGCCGCTGACCAGCAGCACCGGGGCGATCAACGCAGCGTGAACCCAGTCGTTTTCGCGCAAGCCTTCCGGCAAGATCGCGAGGACGGCGATCGGAAGGCTCGCCAGCAGCCACGGCAGGGCAAGGCAGTGCAACAGACACAGCACCGAAAGGCCCATCCCGAAGCGGTGCCAAGGTGCCTCGTGGCTGGCGTTGGCTGCTGATCCTGACATATGCCGCCCCTATTGCGTGATGATACAACATTACTTAATGTCCATGCGTATCTCTGCAAGCCCCTGCCCCGAGGATTCGCCCGATGAACGCCACATCCGACCGCCGCCTGCCCGTGACTGTGCTCTCGGGCTTTCTCGGCGCGGGCAAGACCACGCTGCTCAATCACATCCTCGCCAATCGCGAGGGCAAGCGGGTGGCGGTGATCGTCAACGACATGAGCGAGGTCAATATCGACGCCGATCTGGTGCGCGGCGGCGAGGCGGCCTTGAGCCGCGCCGAGGAAACGCTGGTCGAGATGACCAATGGCTGCATCTGCTGCACCCTGCGCGACGATCTTTTGAAGGAAGTGCGCAAACTCGCCGAGGAAGGCCGGTTCGATTATCTCGTGATCGAAAGCACCGGCATTTCCGAACCCCTTCCCGTCGCCGCGACCTTCTCGTTCCGCGACGAATATGACGAGTGCTTGGGCGATGTGGCGCGGCTCGATACGATGGTGACCGTGGTCGATGCGCTCAACCTGCTCGCCGACTATTCGAGCACCGACCTGCTCAGCGCACGCGGGGAGACGGCGGGCGAGGGCGATGATCGCAGCCTTGTGGGCCTCCTCGTCGAACAGATCGAATTCGCCGACGTGGTGATCGTCAACAAGGCGAGCGCCGTCGGCCCCGAACAGCTCGCCACGGTCAAGCAGGTGGTCGCCTCGCTCAATGCCGATGCGCGGATCATCGCAGCCGATTTCGGCAAGGTCGCGCTCGATACCATCCTCGATACCGGGCTCTATGACGAGGAGCGTTCCGAACAGCACCCGCTGTGGATGAAGGAGCTCTACGACTACGCCAGCCACCGCCCGGAGAGCGAGGAATACGGGGTCGAAAGCTTCGTCTACCGCGCGCGGGCGCCGTTCCACCCGGCGTCCTTCTACCGCTTCCTGACCGGCGACGCACTTGACAAGGTGATCCGCGCCAAGGGCCACTTCTGGCTTGCCACCCGCACCGATTTCCTCGGCGAACTGGCGATAGCCGGGCACCAGAAGACGGTCAGCCGCATGGGCCGCTGGTGGGCCGCTGTCCCCAAGAACCGCTGGCCCGATGACGGGACCTTCGAGGAATTCGTGATCCGCCACTGGGACCCGGTCTGGGGCGACCGGCGGCAGGAGCTGGTGTTCATCGGCATCGGGCTCGACAAGGCGGCGATCACCAAGGCGCTCGACGCCTGCCTTGTGCCCACGGACGAATTCACGCCAGAGAAGTGGGAGCGCCTCAACGATCCCTTCCCCGCCTGTGGCGAAGCGCAAACCGCGCTTGAGCCGGCCTGAGCTGGCCGCATTGTTCCGTCCATGCCTGTTGGCGGCGGCGCTCGCGGCCACCGGATTGGTCGCGCCGCTTAAAGCGCAGGAAAGCGAAGCAAAGACCCCGCCTGCGGCGCCCCCCCGGCAGCCGCGGTGGAAACTTACCCCCGCGCCTTCTTCGACCGCTTCTACCCGCAGACTGCATTGGAACTACTGGAGCGCGTGCCCGGCTTCAGTTTGGCGACCGGTGCCGACCTGCGCGGCTTTGCGGGTGGTGCCGGCAACGTGCTGGTCGACGGTGAGCGCCCGACCATCAAGGCTGGCGGACTTGAGGATTTCCTCAGCCGCATTCCCGCAGACGCGGTCGAGCGGATCGAGGTGACACGCGGCGCCCAGCGCGCGGGCGAGACAGCCGGGCAAAGCCTCGTCGCCAATGTCATCCGCAAGCCGCAGGGTTTCGCCGGAACCTGGTCGGGTGAGCTGGAACGCAACCCGGCAGGGCTGGTCTATCCGCGCGGAGAAGTGTCCTTCACCGCGCCCCTCGGCCCATGGTCGACCACAACGAAGGTCAACGCCTTCTGGGAACAGTTCACCTTCGACAACATCGACCGCATCCGCCGCGATGCATCGGGGGCGCTGCTTGCCTTCGATGAAGAGACACTGCCTTCGACCTTGCGCGATGCCTTCATCGCCACCGAGGCCAAGCGGCTGCTGGCGGGCGGGACGCTGACGGTCAATGCCCGCTTCGGGAACAGCCGCTACTATCAGGAAACCGGGCGTGACGGCTTCCTCGGCCGCGCGCCAGACGGCGGCCTTGCCGACCGGCGGACTGACATCCGCTTCGATTCGGAGTTCTGGGAAGGTGAATTCAGTGCCGACTGGGCGGGCAACGTCGCCCGAGGCTGGGTGCTGAAGCTGCTTGCCCTCGGTTCCTTCAGAGACATCGAGCAGGGCTCGGCGAATGTCGTCGCTGAACCTGCGGGGGCTGCGCCGACCATCAATCGCTTTGCTTCCGATAGCCTGCCGATCGAGGTGCTGACCCGCGCCACTATCGGCAAGCTTGAAGGGGCCGTCAGGCCGGAATTCGGGATCGAGGCCGCCTACAACCGGCTGGATTCGCGCATCGCGCTGTCGGTCGAGGATGCATCAGGCGTACGCCCGATCATCCTGCCCGCCTCGGACGTAACCGTAGCCGAGTGGCGGGGCGAGACCTTCGGCAATGTCACCTGGCTGGTTGCCCCGCGCTGGACGATCGAGGCCGGGATGGCTGCGGAATTTTCGCAGATCACCGTCACAGGTGACGCCGCCGGCAGAAACGAATTCCTGTTCCTCAAGCCGTCGCTGGCTCTGACCTTTCAGGCGTCCGGGGCTTTGCAGCTGCGCGCCGCGCTGCGCCGCACGGTCGGACAGCTCGACTTCAACGATTTTGCCGCCTCCGCCAATGCCGAGGATGACCGTTTCCTGGCGGGTAACCCCGACCTCGGCCCCGATCAGACATGGCGTGCCAGCATGACGGCCGACCTGCGTCTGCCGGGAGGGTGGGCGCTTAACGCGCAAGCGTTCCACGAATGGCGCAGCGATGTGCTCGAACAGGTCGTCCTGCCCAGCGGGGGGGCGGGCTTGGCCAATGCGGGAAAGGCGCGTGTCTGGGGTATCGAGACCGAGGCCGCGCTGCCGCTTGCCCGCTTCATCAGGGGCGCGCTGATCGAGGTTTCAGCCGACTTCCGCGACGCTGCCTTCAGCGACCCCATCACTGGCGTGACCCGCCAGATTACGGGCCTGACCAATCCCGACATCGAGATCGATTTCCGCCACGACCTTAGCGAGGCGCGGCTTGCCTGGGGGGTGACGTTCGAGCCGGCGTCGCGCACGCGAAGCTTTTTCGCCAATGAGGCAATCACCGATCGCCGCGGGCGGCGGATCACCGCCTTTGCCGAGACGACCCGGTTCTTCGGCCTGAAGATGCGGCTTGAAGCGAGCAACCTTTTCCAGACCCGCTTCCCCAGGGACAGGCAGTTTTTCGCACCTGATCGCGGCGGGGTTTTCACCGGCTCGGAGAGTCTCGATCGTTAGCGCGGCGAGTTTCTCACCTTCACGATTTCGGACCAGTTCTAATCAGAACGCCTTTGTCGGAAGCGCGATGGTGACGACCGGATCGCCCGCTTCGACCGGCGGCCCGGTGATGCCGTAGAGGGCGTAGCCATCGACAGGCGAGATCAACCGTTCAACCTCGCGTCCGGTGTAGTCGCGGATGACCCCGAGAAACTCGCCCTTGGCGAGCGGACGCGGGCGCGGATCGACGGGGTGGTAGACCCCCGCATGTCCGGCGGCAACCGACGTACTGCCCTCGAAAAGGAGCGGCTCTCGCCCCGTGCGGTGCGTCGGCCCAGCCTCGCTCATGCCAAGGATCGCCAACGCGTTCTCCACCCCGGCCACGATCGCGGCGACATGCGCTTCGTCACGGCTGCCGTTCTGGCCGATCTCGACGAGGATAGTGGGTTTGCCCATCGCAACGCCCTGCCGATTGAGCGAGCGCCCACTGTCGATCTGCGCCTGCGTCTCCATCGCGTAGCGCACGATATTGGGGAAGCCGAAGCCCCGTGCGACCTTGAGCGCCAAAGGAAAATCGGTGGCGAGCGGACCGCCATAGACGCCGACGAAGGCGTCGAGAAACTCCGCGCCGTCTCCGCTGTGGACGTCCATCAGGAAGCTGCTGGGAGCGACCACATGGCGCGCAATCAGGTCGGCGATGCGCTGGGTCTGGGTGCCGTTGGGATCACCGGGAAAGACCCGGTTGAGGTTCTTGCGATCGACCGGATTGACGTTGGGCGAACGCCCTTCGAAGCCCGGGATGTTGGCGATGCGCACGATCACCAGCGTGCCGGAAAGCCTCGCCGGATCGACCCGCTCCGCCAGCCGCTCGGCGGCGAGGATCGGGGCGAATTCGAACCCGTGGACGCCTGCGACCATCGCCAGCACCTTGCCGGGCTGTCTGCCGTGGATGATGGTCACGGGGATGAAGGTCTCCCCGTCGACCCCCGCGGGCACGGGGATGCGCAGATCCTTGCGGGCGCCCGGGGCAATGCTCTCACCGGCCATGACGAAGGGTTCGCTACCGGCGGCGGCGAGCGCCTGACCGGCCAGCAGCAGGAAGGCGGCAAGCAGAAGGCGCAGGATGGTCATTGCGGCGGCTGGTAACGCGGCAGCTGCCGGAAGACCACCGGATCGTAG
>JBJTSG010000345.1:0-10150 GCA_046076505.1 Erythrobacter sp.
CACATCGTTGATTTCCTTCGCTCTGTAGCAAAACCGCTGAATCAGCGACATGGGCTCGCGTCAAGCTAACCCGCTGACACCACCCAACTTAATTTCGGATCAGGCTCTAAGAAAGTTCTTCCTAACCCGATCCGATCTTGCATGCGCCAGTTCGATTTGACAGAGCAACATTCCTGTTGCTCTGCAATGAAATTATCAACTGCTAGTTTGTCGATCGGTAGTTCGGGGTTCGGACGCTTGTAATTTCGTCTTCTGTCGCTGTCGTTCCGCCCTTGCGCTACCATAACGTGGTCGGGACGTTCTTGTAGGTAGCTCCAAATGCCTTGACGCAGAACGGCCTCTTCGCTCGCAACACTCAAATCATCCATGCAAACTGGCCGACCGGCGCCGGCGTTACGGGATAGGAACATATAGCGGTTATAGCCGAAAAGCCCTGCGCATATCAAAAGCGCAATAGCGGTAAGGATGACACCGCGAACTAATCCAGATAGCGGCTTTGAGCGGTCATGCATTCGTCAAGGATGCCAGACTTGCTGATCTCCGCAAATGAGAAACATCAATGGCGGGAATCCACCCAATCCCGGACCTTGGAATCGCGACTGGACAAGCCAAAAGCCAGTCATCTTCTGCGCGGCGGAAGTTGGCCCGGTGCGCCCGCGCGCTTCAGCTTCAGGCCCCGGCGGCAGCCGCTCTCGCGAGGCGGGCTCTCATGACAACCGCTTTCAGAACAGCCGCGCGCCGGGCGGCACCTCGGCGTCGGGCTGGAACAGCACCACCCTTCCCTCGGCGTCGGGGAAGCCGAGGGTCAGCACCTCGGACATGAACCTGCCGATCTGGCGCGGCGGGAAGTTGACCACCGCGGCGACCATCCGGCCCACCAGCGCCTCGGGCGCGTAGAGTGCGGCGATCTGCGCCGAGGAGCGCCTGACGCCCACCCCCTCGCCGAAGTCGATGGTGAGCTTCAGGGACGGCTTCTTCGCCTCCGGGAAGGGCTCGGCGGCGATGATCCGCCCGGCGCGGATGTCGACCTTGAGGAAGTCGTCGAAGGCGATCGGGTCAGCCGGCGGCGCGGCGGGGTCGTGGAGGAGGTGCATGGGGCGCAAGGCTAGCCGATGGGTTGCATTTGACAATCCTTCCCCGCTCTTGCAGCAATGCGGCCGGAGACAGGCTCTCGCGAGGGGATCAAGTCACATGCAAGCGCAGATGCTCGCGCCCGCCGCCGTGCTGGTGGTGTGGTCGCTGGTGATGATGTTCTGGATGGCCGGGGTGCGGCTGCCGGCGATGCGCAAGGCCGGGGTGACGATGGACCGTCCCGGTGCTCGGGGACAAGACCTCGAGGGCACGGTCGCGCCGCACATCAACTGGCCCGCGCACAACTATTCGCACCTCATGGAGCAGCCGACGATCTTCTACCCCACCGTGGTGATCCTCGCGATGATGGGACCGGGCGCGACCGACGTGGCGCTCGCCTGGGCCTATGTGGCGATCAGGATCATCCATTCGCTGTGGCAGGCGACGGTCAACAAAGTGCCGATCCGCTTCCTGCTGTTCCTCGTCTCGAGCCTCGTGCTCGTCGTGCTGGCGATCCGCGCGCTGATGGTGACCGCCTTCGCCGACCCTTCCCTCGCCCCTGCCTGAGGAGACAATCGACATGATCGGTATCGCAATTCTGAAGCCCGTGGTCGTCCTCCTCGCCTGGACGATGGTGATGTGGGTGTGGATGTATGCAACCCGCATCCCGGCGATGCTCAAGGCCGGGATGGACGCCAAGGGCATGGTCGGCACGACCGGTGCGTCCCTGCGCGCGCAGCTCCCCGAGACAGTGAGCTGGAAGGCCGACAACTACAACCACCTCCACGAGGCGCCGACGCTGTTCTACGCGGTGGCGATCGTGCTCGCGATCATCGGCCAGGGCGACGGGCTCAACGCGACGATCGCGTGGGCCTATGTCGGCTTGCGCGTGCTGCATTCCATCGTGCAGGCGACCGTCAACAAGGTGGCGGTGCGCTTCGGGCTGTTCGCGCTGTCGAGCCTCGCGCTGATGGCGCTGATCCTGCATGCCGGGATCGCGGTGTTCTGAGGCAGAAGAGGCCCACCCCCGGCCCCTCCCGCAAGCGGGAGGGGAGTATCAGCGCTTCTCGTCTCCCTCCGGCTTGCGGGACGGGTCAGGGGCGGAAAACTACTCCGCCGCCTCGGCCTGCTGCTCGGCGTGCGCGCGGCTCGCGAGCCAGCGTTCGGCGTCCAATGCGGCCATGCAGCCCATGCCCGCCGCCGTCACCGCCTGACGGTAGACATGGTCGGTCACGTCGCCCGCGGCGAACACGCCGGGGATCGCGGTCTTGGGCGTGCCGGGTTCGGTGAGGAGGTAGCCGCTCTCGTCCATCGGCAGCTTGCCGACGAACAGCGAGGTTGCCGGCGCGTGGCCGATGGCGACGAAGGCCCCGTCGACCTCCAGCGTGCTCGCCTCGCCGGTCACCGTGTCGGTCAGCGCGAGATGGTGGAGGAGGCCGTTATCGCCCGCCTCGAAGCTGTCGACTGCCTTGTTCCACAGCACGGTGATCTTGGGATTGGCGAAGAGCCGCTCCTGCAGGATCTTCTCGGCGCGCAGGGAATCGCGGCGGTGGATCAGCGTCACGTTGTCCGAATGGTTGGTGAGGTAGAGCGCCTCCTCGACCGCGGTGTTGCCGCCGCCGATCACCGCGACGCGCTTGCCGCGGTAGAAGAAGCCGTCGCAGGTCGCGCAGGCGCTGACGCCCTTGCCGCCCAGCGCCATCTCGCCCGGCACGCCCAGCCACTTGGCCTGCGCACCGGTGGCGATCACGAGGCAATCGGCGATATACTCGTCCCCGCTGTCGCCGATCGCGCGGAAGGGAGAGCCGTGTTCGAGGTCGACCGAGACGATCGTGTCCCAGATCATGCGCGTGCCGACGTGCTCCGCCTGCGCACGCATCTCCTCCATCAGCCACGGGCCCTGCACCACGTCGCGGAAGCCCGGGTAGTTCTCGACATCGGTGGTGATGGTGAGCTGCCCGCCCGGCTGGAGGCCCTGGACGACGATCGGCTCCAGCATCGCACGCGCGGCGTAGATCGCGGCCGAGTAGCCGGCGGGGCCCGAGCCGATGATCAGGAGCTTGGTGGTGTGGGTGGCCATATCTGGGGTGCCTCGAATGGGATTCTCAGAAGCGGGATATGGGCATGTCGCGGCAAAAAGTCACGCCACGAGCTTGGCCCTGAGACGCTCTTTTCTTGCCCCGTCCACACCTAAGATTGTCGCAAGATAGGCATCGAGCGAACCGTGATCGCGTGTCACTTCCGCGATGTAAGTATCGAGATATTCAAGAAGAACGCCCATCAGGTTGTGGAGCGCCTCGGGCTCGATTGCGCCGTAGTGCGCCTCCATCCGGGGGAGCGACTGGCGCTCGAGGATCGCGCGGGTGGGCGCCTGGTTGGTGAGCAGGAACTCGGCCGTGCAGTCATCGCGGTGGACGCCGAGGACGTGGAGGAGGAGGCTCGCGGCGACACCGGTGCGGTCCTTGCCGGCGAAGCAGTGGACGAGGCTGCCGCCCTCACCCTCGTCCAGGGCCCTGAAATACTCGCGGAAGATCCAGATCATCGCGGGATTGACCGGCATCCGGGTGTAGACCGCCAGCATCCGCTCGCGGGCCTTCTGCGGGGTCATCACGATCCGCCCGCCGCCGCCTTCGTGCGGCGGGGAGTTCGAGGTTTCCCCATCATAGGCAATCACTTGCGCGGCAAACTTTGGATGGCGTCTGCACGGGAAGCCGGTCCGCTCGCTGGTGCCGCGCAGGTCGATCACGGTGCGGATGTCGAGCGCGTGGAGAAGGTCGAGATCCGCGTCCGAAGCCTCCATGTGCTGGCCCGAGCGCAGCAGCACCCCGGTCTTCACCCGGCCTCCGCCAGCGACCGCATAGCCGCCATAATCGCGAAGGTTGTGAATGCCTTGCGTGACATAGAAGGAGCCGATGCGGGCCGTGTCGGAAGCGCCGGGGGCAGAATCGCTGGTCATGGCGCGGGACCCTTACAGCCCCGGCCGGCGGGGTCCAGAGGGGGGCCGGCACGCCCCTAGGGTATATTGCGGAGGACCCCGGCAGGCCCCGCGCCACCAGACACTGGTTAATGCGACATTTCCCAACAGCAACCGGCGCGACACGACCCATGGCCCGCATCCTCATTGCCGACGACGACGACCTCATCGCCCAGCTCGCCAGCGAGGTGCTGATCGATGCGGGCCACGCCTGCGGCTGGGTGACGAGCGCGGCGGCCGCGTGGGCGACCGTCCAGAGGAAGCGGCCCGACCTGCTCCTGCTCGATCAGGGGATGCCCGGCGAATCCGGCATGACCCTGCTGCGGCGCCTGCGCCGCTCGCCCGAGCTCTACGATCTGCCGGTGATGATGTTCACCGCGATGCGCGGCGAGGAGGACCGGGCGCAGGCGCTGTTCGCGGGGGCGCAGGATTTCCTCTCCAAGCCCTTCGAGCCGTTCGATCTCGTGCGTCGGGTCAACCGCCAGCTGCGCCTCAGGGGCGACCGGCCGCGCCATGTCGATCTGAGGCAAGCCGTGATCGGCGACCCCCACCGCGCGGTGCTCCCCGCCGAACCCTACCGCCGCATCCTCTAGGCCGCTGCCGCGCGCGCCTGCGCGGTCAGCAACCCGCGCCCGATCACCTGCGCCTGGATCTCCGCCGCGCCCTCGAAAATGTTGAGGATCCGCGCATCGCACAGCACCCGGCTGATCGGGTATTCGAGCGCATAGCCGTTGCCGCCGTGGATCTGCACCGCGTTGTCGGCCGCTTCCCACGCGACCCGCGCGGCGAGGAGCTTCGCCATCCCCGCCTCGATGTCGCAGCGCTTGCCCGAATCCTTCGCCCGCGCCGCGGCATAGGTGAGCTCGCGCGCCATGATGATCCCGGCAGCCATCAGCGCGAGCTTGTCTGCGACGCGGGGGAAAGCGGTCAGGGGCTCGCCGAACTGCTTGCGCCCCTGCGCATAGCCGAGCGCGAGGTCGAAGGCGTTCCACGCGACGCCGATCGCGCGCGCGGCGGTCTGGATGCGCGCGCCCTCGAAGGTGCGCATCAGCTGCTTGAAGCCCTGCCCTTCGCGCCCGCCCAACAGGCCGTCCGCCGCCACAGCGAAGCCGTCGAGGCCCAGCGCATATTCCTTCATGCCGCGGTAGCCGAGCACCGCGATCTCGCTGCCGTCGATCCCGGCATCGGGGAACGGCGCCGCGTCGGTGCCGCGGGTCTTGGCCGCGAGCAGCATCGACAGCCCGCCATAGCCGGGCGTCGCCGCATCGGTGCGCACCAGCATGGTCATGAGGTCGGCGCGCGCGGCGTGGGTGATCCAGGTCTTTGCGCCCGTCACCCGCCACGATCCGTCCGGCTGGCGCTCGCCGCGGGTGCGCACCGCGGCGAGGTCGGAGCCGGTGTCGGGCTCGGTGAAGACCGCGGTCGGCAGGCACGATCCGTCGGCGATTGCCGGGAGCCAGCGCGCCTTCTGCTCGGGCGTGCCGTTCTCGCCGATCAGCTCGCCCGCGATTTCCGAGCGCGTGCCCAGCGAGCCGGCGCAAATCCAGCCACGCGACAATTCCTCCGAGACCACCGCCATCGCGAGCTTGCCGAGGCCGAGGCCGCCATATTCTTCCGCGATGCACACGCCGAACACGCCGAGGCCCGCCATGCGGGCGATCACCTCGTCGGGGATCAGCGCGTCGGCGAGGTGCCACTGATGGGCGTGAGGCGTGATCGCCTCGGCCGTGAAGGCGCGGATCTGGTCGCGGATCAGGTCGAGGGCCTCGTCGCCCAATGCCTCGTCGGGGCGCGCGCCCTGCCCCAGCAATTCGGCGAAGCGGGCGCGGGTTGCGGGCGTGCTTCCTTCCGCCAGAAAGCGCGCCACCCCCGGGTCGGCCGCGAAAGCCCGCGCCTCGCGCTCGACGCCGAGTGCCGCAGGCCGGACGATCTCGGCCGCGCTCATCGGCAGGCCGGTGGCGATCTGCGCGCAGTATTCGCCGAAGCCGATCCTGAGCGCCAGCTCCTCGACCTCGCCAAACCGCCCGGCACGCGCCGCGCGCTTCGCCCAGTCGAGGGTCGCGCCCAGCGCCGCTATGGTCGCGCCCAGCCAGGCGTAGCCGTGGACGCGGTGCTGCTCGCGGGTCAGCAGGTGCGGATCGGGCGTGCCCGTCGGGGCGATGGCGGCCAGGGTCGCGCCATGGGCGGCCGCCCCGTAGCGCTCGGTCGCGCTGATCGCGTCTTGGGCCGCGCCGACCCATTCCGGGAAGTGTCCGTTGCTCATGGCGCGCGTGCTAGCAGAGCCGGAGCTTCGAAGCGACTTCTTCAAATCCATGAAGGTTCGCGACTGCGATCAACGCATTGTGTCTTCCGGGTGACACCTGCTGCCCAAAACCGCGCAGCTTGCGGTTTAACCTATGTTTCCCCTTATCACGGATAGGAGTGCGTAATACTTGTCCGTGACGCCACCCCGCCCGGGGAGCGTCATTACAGCGGGCGGGCAGACACAAGGGCCAAACGAAGGCCCGGTCTCCCGATCTCGCGCAGGAAGGAGCGGCACGACCCGCCCGGGGAGCAACGCGCTTCTCGGCATGCGGCGCGGCTGACCATGATGGATCGACGCCGCGCCTCGACGCGGTCTCGGCCGGTCATTTGGCTTGTATCTCGCGAGGTAGACAACATGCGTTCCAAGATTTCGACCTTCCCGATGTCTTCGCTGCCGGCGCTCGCCGCGGCGATCATGTTCACCGGCCTCGCCGCCGTGCCCGCGCACGCGCAGGACAGCATCGCCGAGGAGGATACCGCGAAGGCAGAGGATGCAGCGCCGATCGTGGTCACCGGCTCGCGCCTCAAGCGCGATCCCAACGCCACCGAGCCGGTGCCGGTCGCCTCGGTCGATGCGACCGCGCTGAAGAATTTCGGGACCACCGATCCGACCGCCGCGCTGCGCCAGATCCCGGCGCTGATCTCCTCGGGCACCGTCGCCGACTCGATCGAGCGCGGCGCGGGCGGCGTCGGCCAGGCAACCCTCAACCTACGCCAACTGGGCGCGAACCGCACGCTGGTGCTGGTCGACGGCTGGCGCCACGTCTCGGGCGTGGCCGGCACCCAGACGGTCGACGTCTCGACCATCCCGCGCGGCCTCATCGAACGCGTCGAGGTGCTGACCGGCGGCGCCTCGGCCGTCTATGGCGCGGACGCGGTGACGGGCGTGGTCAACTACGTCCTCAAGAGGGACTTCGAGGGCGTGTGGCTCGACGGGAGCATGGGCATCTCCTCCTACGGCGACGGACGCCAGGGGCGGATCGAGGGCCTGGTCGGCAAGAATTTCGGCGGCGGGCGCGGCAACGTGACCTTCGCGGCCGGCTACACCAAGGACAACGAGATCCTGTTCGGCGACCGCCCGTTCACCCGCAACAACGGCCGCGGCAACAACTCGACGACCTACGCCAACCCCGTGCGGCGCTTCCAGGCGGGCGACATCAGCGCCGCGGCCACGCCCAATTTCGCGAACTACTACCGTATCGGCGGTCCGGGCGCCGCGGCCACGCGCTTCCCGGTCGGCCCGCTGATCCCGACCGCCGCCCAGGCCGCGACGCTGTTCCCCGGCGTCACCCTGACCGCCGCCGAACAGTCGCTGATCGCGCGCGCGGCGAATTCGCCGGCCTTCGTGATCGGCCGCGACCCGCGCTTTGCGATCTCGTCGAACGCCGGCCTCATCTACCGCGCCGACTTCGCGCGCTTTGCCACCGACATCGACCGCAACGCCACGCCGGACTGCGACCAGAGCTGGATCGGCCGCGTCGCCTTCGGCGGCGGCGGGTGTTACATCACCGATGAGAACGGCAACCTCCAGGTTTTCCGCGACGGGCAGATCGCGATCACCTCGAACCAGTTCGGCGGCGACGGCGCGGTCGAGCGCACCAACCAGTCCTCGCTGATCCCGGGCTCGGAGCGAATCTATGCCAACCTGCGCTCGAGCTACGAGTTCTCCGACGCCGCACGGGTGTGGATCGACGCCAAGTACACCCGCAACAACACGGTGAGCCGCAACAACTACAACACCTTCTACGACACGCTCCTGATTTTCCCCGAGAACCCCTTCATCCCCACACAGCTGCGGGCGGAGGCCCAGGCCGGGGGCGGCCTGCGCATCAGCCGCGACTTCCTTGACCTGGGGCCGGGTATCTCGACCGCCAAGCGCGAGACCTACCGCATCGTCGGCGGCCTCGACGGGGACATCACCCCGCACCTCTCCTACCAGCTGGTCGGCAATTACGGCCGCACCGACAACGTCAACACCTTCGGCAACTCGGTGCTCTACGACCGCCTGTTCGCCGCAATCGACGTGGTTCAGGGTCCCAACGGGCCGACCTGCCGCTCCACCCTGACCCCCGGCGCGCGCCCGCACCCGGGTTCGGAGAGCTTCCCCTTCATCGCCCCGGGCTTCTTCTCCTTCACCCCCGGCGCGAACAGCGGCTGCGTGCCGGTCAACCTGTTCCGCGGCGTGAACTCGGTGAGCCAGGCGGCGGCCAACTGGATCACCACGCCCACCACCAACCGCTTCCGCCTCGAGCAGACCGTCGTCACCGGCATCCTGACCGGCGACACGGGTGCCTTCCTCAACCTGCCGGGGGGTGCGGTGCGCTTCCTCGCGGGCGCGGAATACCGCAAGGAGAAGTCGCGCTCGCGGTTCGACGATCTGATCCTCGGCCTGCTGCCCCCCGGCTCGCCCGCCGGCCCTGCGGGCACCTTCATCGGCAACGTGTCGCCCAACCAGCGCCTCGTCTTCGACCCGACCACCCGCCAGTTCAACGCGGGCGGCTCGTTCGACGTCGCGGAAGTGTTCGGCGAAATCAACATCCCGCTGCTGGCCGACCAGCCGTTCTTCCATGAACTGAGCATCGGCGCGGCGGGCCGCTATGCCGACTATTCCACGGTCGGCGGCAACTTCACCTGGAACGTGAACGGCGTGTGGGCCCCGGTCCGCGACCTGCGCATCCGCGGCAGCTACGCCCGCGCAGTGCGTGCGCCGAACATCGCGGAGCTGTTCGATCCGCAGCAGGGCGCGACCTTCCGGCCGAACGACCCCTGCAACACATCGCTGATCAACCAGCTGATCGCCGCCAACGATCCGGCCGCGCAGAACCGCCTCAGGAACTGCCGCGCCGACGGCATCCCGGCAGGCTACGAGGACCCGCTCACCGCGCGCTTCTCGGGCACCTCGGGCGGCAACCCGAACCTCAGCGAGGAGACCGCCACCACCTGGAGCGCGGGCGCCGTGCTGCAGCCGCGCTTCATTCCCGGCCTGACGCTCAGCGGCGACTATTATTCGGTGAAGATCACCAACGCGATCCAGGCAGTGACGGCGCAGAACATCGTCAACACCTGCTATGACCTGCCGACCTTCCCGAACGACTTCTGCGCGCTCTTCACGCGCAACCGGAACCCGGCCTCGCCGCAGTTCCTCGGGTTCAACTTCCTGCGGCAGACCCAGATCAACTTCGCCAAGCTCGAAACGCGCGGGGTGGATTTCCAGGCGAACTACGCGTTCAGCCTCGGCAAGAACAACTTCAACCTGTCGCTGGTCGGCAACTGGACCGAGCGCCTCAACCGGTTCTTCGATCCCGTGCGCACCGACTTCGTCAACCCCGGCCTCAGGGAGCTGGGCGCGCCCGAATGGTCGGGCTTCGGCAACGTGAGCTGGAACCGCGGCGCCTTCACCATCAATTACGGGGTGCAGTATATCGAATCCACCGCGGTCGCCTCGGCGGTCGAGATCGAGCGGATCGCCACCGAGTTCGGCCCGGCCGGCTTGGCGCCCGACTACTGGATCCACAATGTCGCCTTCAACCTCGACGCGACCGACAACTTCACGATCTACGGCGGGGTGAACAACCTCACCGCCGAGATCCCCTACCTCTCGAGCTCGGCCTACCCGGTCTCGGGCATGGGGCGCACGTTCTTCCTCGGGGTGACGGCGCGCTACTGATCCCGGCTTCGGCCCGAAACATGAAGGCCCGGCTCGCGCTTTGCGAGCCGGGCCTTCGCTTGTCTACCATGGCTGGCGGAAGGGGCCCTGGCTATTCGCTGGTCCCGAGCAGCCCGCGCGCGACCACCCAGTTG
>JBJTSG010000346.1:0-3322 GCA_046076505.1 Erythrobacter sp.
CGACCAGCGCGAGGAGCTGGAGCATGTGGTTCTGCACCATGTCGCGGATCGCGCCGGCATCGTCGTAGAAGGCGACGCGGCCCTCGAGCCCCACGGTCTCGGCGACGGTGATCTGCACGTGGTCGATATGCGCCGCGTTCCACAGCGGCTCGAACATCAGGTTGGCAAAGCGCAGCGCCAGGAGGTTCTGCACCGTCTCCTTGCCGAGATAGTGGTCGATCCGGAAGATGCGGCTTTCCGGGAAGGCCCCGGCGACCGCGTCGTTGATCTCGCGGCTGGTGGCAAGGTCGGTGCCCAGGGGCTTCTCGAGGCACATCCGCGCGTTCTCGCCGGTGAGCCCTGCCGATTTGAGGCCCTTGATCGTCGGCTCGAACAGGCTCGGCGCGGTCGACAGGAAGATCGCGAGGCCCTGCTTGGGCGTGCCGACCTTCTTGGCGAGGTCGTCGTAGCCTTCGAGCGTGGTCGCATCGAGGGTCTGGTAGGAGAGGCGGTTGAGAAACTCCGCCATCTTGCCGCGGCGTTCGGCGGGGAGATACTTCTCGAGCGCGGCGCGGGCGAAGTTGCGGTATTCGCTGTCGGTCATGCTGCTGCGCGCGGTGCCGACGATCCTGAGGTCGGGGGCGAGCAGCCGGTCGGCGTCGAGCGCGAAGAGGCTGGGGAGGAGCATGCGCTGGGCCAGGTCGCCGGTGGCCCCGAACAGCAGCAGACGGTCAGCGGTGAAGCTCATGCGCAAAGGCCCCTTCTCTTGCGTGGCCTACCTAGGCGCGCAGGGGGCAAACTGCCACCCACGCGCATACTTATTCAAGCAGTCGCGCCGCTCAGGCGGGGCGGCGCGCATAGATCCCGAAGCCCGCGATCAGCGCATAGCAGGCCGCCGGGAGCACGAGCGCGAATGCGAGGCTCGTCGCGTCGGCGAGCGCGCCGAACATCGGCGGGATGATCGCCCCGCCGCAAATCGCGACGTTGATGATCCCCGATCCATCCGCCGCGCGGGGGCCCAGCTTCTCGCAGGCGAGGCTGAAGATGGTCGGGAACATGATTGCGTTCATCAGGCCGACCGCCAGCAGGCTGTAGCCCGCGACCGTGCCGGTGGTGTTCGCCGAAATCGCGATGAGCGTGATCGCGCCCGCCGCGACGCTCGCCAGCAGCAGGCCGGGGCTGACGAGGCGCAGCACCGCCGAGCCGATGAAGCGGCCGACCAGCGCGCCGCCCCAGTAGAGGCTGATGAGCTTGCCCGCCTCCTGCTCGGGCAAGCCGAGCACGTGGGCCTGCATCAGGTAGTTGACGATGAAGCTGCCGATCGCGACCTCGGCACCGACATAGAGGAAGATCGACGCCGCCCCGAAGCCGAAGCGCGGGCGCCCCAGCAGCGCAAGCCCGTCGGCGAGGCTGGTCTGCTCGTGGCGTTCGCCCTTCAGCCGGTTGCGGAACAGCCAGACGACGCCCGCCACCAGTGCGAGCGCGGCCGCCAGGCCGAGGTAGCCGCCCACGATCGCCTGGCTCTCGGCGGTGCGGTAGGCGGCGAGTTCCTCGCCCGACAGCTCGGCGGCGGTGACCGTGGCAAGGCTGCCGAGGATCAGGATCGCGCCGACATAGGGGAAGATCGTCGTGCCGAGGCTGTTGAAGGCCTGCGCGAAAGTCAAACGGCTGTGCGTCGTGCGCTCGGGGCCGAGCAGGCTGATCAGCGGGTTCGCCACGATCTGCACCAGCACCACCCCGGTCGCGAGGACGAAATAGGCGAGGAGGAACATCGGGAAGAGCGCCGTCTGGCTCGCCGGGATGAAGAGCAGGCACCCGCCCATCATCGTCACGAGGCCCGCGACCGCGCCGCGCATGTAGCCCAGCCGCTTGACCAGCCGCGCACCCGGGATGCCGACCACCGCATAGGCGATGAAGAAACAGAACTGCACGAGGCTCGCCTCGAAGAAGTTCAGCGTGAACAGTTCCTTCAATTTGGGGATGATGACATCGTTGAGCGAGGTGATCCCGCCGAAAATGAAGAACAGCGCGAAAACGAAGTAGTTGAGGCCGGGCGCGTCGACCTGGGCTGCATCGCCCGCGAGCGTGTTCGGATCGGTGCTGCTCGCGGCAGCCGGTGCGATGGCCATGCGTCTCTCTCCCCTCGGGCCCCGCGGAGCCGTCCTCGGCCGCAGCATTGCGCGAGCGCGTGCGACTTGGCCAGAGCGAATAGGAATGCACAGCCCGCCTTGCATGCGCCTATCCACAAGCCTTAAGGAATGCGCATGAGCTCAGACACGCGCAGACGGCCGACATCCTTCGATGTCGCGGAGCGGGCCGGCGTCAGCCAGCCGACCGTCAGCCGCGCGCTGTCGGGCAGCCCCGCGATCGCCGAGGCGACGCGCCGCCGGGTGATCGAGGCGGCCGAGGCGCTGGGCTATTTCGTCGACGAGCGCGCCGCGCGGCTTCGGCGCGGCTCGACCGGCACGCTCGCGGTGGTGGTGATCTGCCGCGAGGGCGACAGCGCCAGCAGCATCAACCCCTTCGCCTATGCGCTGCTCGGCAGCGTGTGCGTCGCCGCATCCGAGCGCGGCTTCGAGACGCTCGTCTCCTTCCAGGCCCGCGAGGGCGATTTCTTCGGGCACCACCAGGAACAGGGCCGCGCGGACGGGCTCATCGTCATTGGCACCACCACGAATGCGGCCGCCTGGGAGCACTTCCGCGGGTTGGATGGCGACGGGCGGCGGGTCGCCTATTGGGGCTCGCCGCATGACGAGCTCGATTGGGTGCGCTCCGACAACCATGCCGCCGGACGCCTCGCGGTCGAGCACCTGCTGGGTGCGGGCTACAGGCGCCCGTGCTTTCTGGGCGCGCTGAACACGCCGCAGGTGCAGTTCACCGAGCGCTACGAGGGCTATGCCGCGGCGATGCGCGCCGCCGGGCTCGAGCCGTGCCTCGCACCGACCGTCAATGCCGCCACCCGCGAGGAGGAAGGCCGCCGCGCCGCGCGCCGGTTGATCGAGCGCGGGGAAGAGGTCGACGCGGTATTCGCTGCCTGCGACGCGATGGCGCTGGGCGCTCTGGAGGCCTTCGCCGCCGCCGACATCGCGGTGCCGGGCGAGATCGGGGTGATCGGCTTCGACGATCTCGTCGCCGGCCGCTTCAGCCGTCCGCCCCTGACGACCATCGCCCCCGACCCGGCCGAGGCGGGCGCGGCGCTGGTCGAGGCGGTGCTGGACGAGGATCCCGACAAGGCCCGGCGCCGCGTCCCGGTGCGGCTGATCGTGCGGGGCAGCACGGCGCGTTCTTGATGTGTGATCGCGCTGACGCGCGATCCAGACCTCCCGCCCCTCCTCCTCGCCCG
>JBJTSG010000347.1:0-4225 GCA_046076505.1 Erythrobacter sp.
GGTGCTGCGCGATGCGGCAGGCAAGGAGACAGCGCGCGCGATCACCGACTTCGACGGCTTCGTGCTGTTCGAGGCCCTCCCCTTCGGCACCTACCGCGCCGAGGCGGCGGGGCAGGCGGCGGGCCTCACCGTCTCGTGCGCGGCGAGCGACGCGCACGCCAAGCTCCTCATCGCGCCCGCTGCCGGCGCCTGATCGCAAAGTGCTGGAAAACTCTTGGGGCCGCCTTTGCGCCCCGCCCGCGCCTGCCTAACGCTCGCATCCATGAGCGCAAGGATCGAGATCGGACGCGGACCCGGCGGGGAGGCCATCGGCATCGACCTTGCCGAACTGCTTGCGACGCGCCTGCTCGTCCAGGGCAATTCGGGCTCGGGCAAGTCGCACCTCCTGCGCCGCCTGCTGGAGGAGTGCGCCAGGCAGGTCCAACAGATCATCATCGATCCCGAGGGCGATTTCGTCACCCTCGCCGACGCCTTCGGGCACGTGGTGATCGACGCGGCCGCCTACTCCCCGCGCGAGATCGAGGCGCTTGCGGCTCGGGTGAGGCAGCACCGCGCCTCGGTCGTGCTGGCCCTCGACGAGCTCGAGGTCGAGCAGCAGATCCGCTGCGCCGCGCTGTTCCTCACTGCGCTCTTCGACGCCCCGCGCGAGCACTGGTATCCGGCCCTCGTCGTGGTCGACGAGGCGCAGATGTTCGCCCCCGCCGCAGCGGGCGAGATGAACGACGAGGTCCGCCGCCAGACGCTTGCGGCGATGACCAACCTGATGTGCCGGGGCCGCAAGCGCGGGCTGGCGGGGATCGTCGCCACCCAACGTCTCGCGAAGCTTGCCAAGAACGTCGCGGCGGAAGCCAGCAACTTCCTGATGGGGCGGACTTTTCTCGACATCGACATGGCAAGAGCCGCCGACCTCCTCGGCATGGACCGGCGCCAGGCCGAGCGCATCCGCGACCTCCAGCGCGGGCAGTTCCTCGGCCTCGGCCCGGCGATCAGCCGGCGGCCCGTGGCGGTCAATGTCGGCGCGGTGCGGACCGCCGGGCGCGGCGGCGGCCAGGGCCTGATCCCGCTCCCGGATGCCGAGGAGGGGGCGATGGAAGCGCTGCTCACCGATCGTCTGACCGAGGCCGCGAGCCAGCCGCAGCCCGTGCGCCGCCCGCCCTCGCCCGCAGCGCCGAAGGCGGACGTGGAGGCGAAAATCGCCCACGCCCCCGTGCTGCCCGAGGCGGTTCCTGCCGCCGAGGCGCCGCAGCCCGCCGTGGCGCCAATGCCGGTCGAGCGCCCCGCGCCGCCCCCGCCGGCGAACGAGACGTCCGGCGCCGAGGGCGTGGTGCGCGAAATCGCGCTCGCCGAGGGGGCGAGCTTCCGCCCGGCCGCGGCGCTGTTCCGCGAGTTCGCGGTGCAGTGCCGCCAGCGCGGCATCCCCTCCGCGCATGTCGACCTCCCCCGCTTCCGCCGCCTTTTCGCTTTTGCGATCAGCGGCTTGGATGTGCTTGACGAACCCGCTCGCAGCGCCATCGCGGCGCTTGCCGAGGGTGTCGAGGAGGACTGCCTCGCCCCCTATCTGGCGATCCTCATCGCCGCCCATGCCGGGCACCCCATGCCTGACGAGGAGGAGCTCGGCCGCCTCTACGGCAGCGCTTCCCCGAGCCGGGTGCGCCGCCTGCTCGAGCATCTCGAGCGGCAGGGGCGGATCGTGGTGCGCGAGGACTTCGGGGGCGAGCGGACGATCACCGTCCCGACTCTTCCGCAAGCAGCGTGACGAACCAGGCGAAACACGCAAGATCGGCGCCTTTCGCAGGCGGCTCGGCGGGGTATGGCGGGGGTGTGAACGGGGTGTGGCGGGGGTCTGGAGCCGGCTAGGCCCGGTCTGGCGCGCGGGGGCTGCAATCCGCCCCTCCATCGCCTAGATCGGCACCGAAGGAGCCTCGCCATGATCGACCGCCTCATCACCAAGCGCACCCACGACCTCGGCGGCGGCTTCACCGTCGGGCGCGTCCTGCCCTTCCACGCGCGGCGCATGGTCGGGCCCTACATCTTCTTCGACCACATCGGCCCGGTCGAACTTGCGCCGGGCATCCCGAAGACCTTGGACGTGCGCCCGCACCCGCATATCGGCCTTGCCACCGTCACCTATCTCTACGACGGCGCCATCACCCACCGCGACAGCCTTGGCGTGCATCAGGAGATCCACCCCGGCGAGGTCAACTGGATGATCGCCGGCAAGGGCATCACCCATTCCGAGCGCTTCGAGCACGCCCGCCTCCACGGCGCGCTGATGCACGGCATCCAGGCCTGGGTCGCGCTCCCGCAAGAGGCCGAGGAGGCGGACCCCGCCTTCTCGCACCATGCCGACCTGCCGCGCTGGGACGAGCCGGGGCTGACCGGCCGTCTCATCGCAGGCACAATGGAGGGGATGACGGCGCCCACCCCGACCCACTCACCGCAGTTCTACGCCCACTGGCAGATGGCCGCCGGCGCGCGGCGCGTGCTGCCGGCGGAATACACCGAGCGCGCGGCCTATGTCGCTTCCGGCACGGTGGCGATCGACGGCACCCGGGTCGAAGCCGGCGCGATGGCGGTGCTCTCCCCCGGTAGCGAAGTGCCGCTGGTGGCCGAGACCGAGGCGACGGTCATGGTCCTCGGCGGCGAGCCCATCGGCGAGCGGTTCATGTTCTGGAACTTCGTCCATTCCTCGAAGGACCGCATCCGCCAGGCGGCAGAGGACTGGCGCGAAGGGCGCTGGACCCTGCCGCCGAACGACAATACCGAGTTCACCCCCCTCCCCGAGTTCAAGGGCTTCTGAGCATGACGGACGGCATCACCATCCGGCTCGAGGACGGCCCGCGCAAGGGCCGCTACATCGCGACCGTCGCAGGCCGCGAGGGCGAGGCCTATATCGCCTTCACCCACCGGGAGGAGGGCGTCATCAGCGCCGACCACACCATCGCCCCCGACAGCCTCAAGGGCACGGGGGCGGCCTTCGCGCTGGTCGAACACCTCGTCGCCGACGCCCGCGCGCGGGACTTCAAGGTGCTGCCCTACTGCCCCTACGTCCGCGCGCAGTATCGCAAACACCCCGAATGGGCCGACGCCTTCGCGGTGCCGCCCGAATGGGAACCCGAAGGCTAGAGCTCCCTTCTCGACCCATCCGGAGAACCCCGACAGCGCCACAACAGGCAACGGGCGCGGCGCTTCGCGCTGATCCTCGGCGCGATTGCGAACCGGCTCGATGACTTTACCCGCTATTCGAAGTCACAGCAAAAATCCGGCCCTTTCGCTAGCGACCCCGTTGGAGACATGATCCCCGCCTGTATTTGCCATATGACATTGATCTCGATGCCGCTGAAGACACACTGTTCTTGCGCCGCACTTCACTTACGGTCCTACTGCCTTGAATAGATTGAAGTAGCTAGTTACCGCAATGATCCAAGTGATCGCTAGCGCCTGAAACCACGTCGCGCGGATCCGAATTGCAAGCGCCGCCAGAACAACGCTGGCGACAGTAGGAATTTCCCACCAGAGGAGTTGCCAAAGTTTCCTGTCGATAATCCCGAAGATGTTCATCGTCATCGCGTAAATCAACGAGACGGTGAGCAGACCCCATCGATGGCGCAACGATTCAAGGTAGAAGACGCGGAGGCTTAATCCTTCGGCTGGCACCTCGTCAGGCAAAGCGGACGCCACCATTAGGAACGTCAGCGCCAGAAAAATGAAGTTCGGCAGAAAGCCTGCGATCGTGAGCGCTACGCCGTCTCCTGGAAAGCCGAACTGCCACCACCAAAAGACAATCAAAGAGTAAAGCATCATCACGGCATAGGCGATGGTGAGCCAGTCCCATTGCACTCGCGAGCCTGCGCGAAGCAGTTTGTGGAAGCTAGTCAAAAGATCCGCGAGGCCAAGTCCGATGACTACCCCGACCAACCCCAGCACGAACTCATTTGTTGACATGATCTGCCCCTCGTTGCGCTCTGTCATGGGACACGCGGCTATACAAGTAGGCGCCCATGCGTGATGGCAGCTTCCAGTTCCAATCTAGGGTGCGATCCCGAAAGCGATCTTGCGCCTCCGCCTTGCTTGTGAAAATCCTGCCAACCCAGAAACCATCCACTTGCAGTCGTTCGCCGCAATCAGCCGCGATCCTGCAAGCTGACAGGCAGCTTATGCCCCACCCGAGCTGAAAGCAGACCTTCTGCAATCGACCCAGCTAGCGTCCGCGCTCGTGGTGTAA
>JBJTSG010000348.1:0-14973 GCA_046076505.1 Erythrobacter sp.
GGCATCGTCACCATCGACGGCAACGGCAAGGACGGGGTCGAGGCAGTGGCCGACATGGTCGCGCGGCTCGAGGCGGGCTGCGACTACGTCCAGGGCTCGCGCTACCTGCCTGGCGGTGCGGCGGAGAACACCCCGCTCGAGCGCACCATCGCCAACCGCCTGATCCACGCGCCAATGCTGAGCCTTGCCGCAAGGCACTGGTTCACCGACACGACCAACGGCTTCCGCGCCTATTCCGCGCGCTATCTCACCCACCCCGGCGTGCGCCCGTTCCGCGACGAATTCAGCGTCTACAACCTCCTCTTCTACCTCACCGTGCGCGCCGGGCAGCTGGGCCTCAGGGTCGCCCATGTCCCGGTCGAGCGGCGCTACCCTGACGACGGCAAGGTGCCCACCAAGATCGGCGGCTTCGCCTCGAAGCTCGCGCTCTTGAAGGAGACCGCAGTCGCCGCGACCGGCGGCTACACGCCGGACGGCGCGGCGCCGCGCGGGGCGGGCTGGCTGGGGCCGGTGCTGGTGCTGGCGGCAATCCTCGCGGCGCTACTGGCGAGCGTGATCGCCGCGCCGCCCTATTCGCCTGATTCCTGGGCGCTCTACGAATTGTCGAAGACCGTGTTCGGCGACTTCTACCGCTTCAGCCATTGGCGCAGCTATGCCAGCGCCTCGCCCTATTCGGCGAGCCTTGCGCCGCTCACGCCGGTGCTGATCGCGGGGCTCGACGCGGTACTGGGAACGGGCGCGCGCACGGGCCTCTACCTCGCCTTCGCCTGCTATGCGGGCTTCGCGCTGGTGTCGGAGCGGATCGGGCGGGTCGTCACCGGCGCCCCGTGGCTCGGGCTGGGTGCCGCGCTGGTGCTGCTGCTCGGCCCCAACATGCTGCTCATCGAGATGAGCGCGGGGCGGACCATCCCGCTGCAACTGCTGCTTTACGCGCTGATCCTGCTGGCGCTGCTGCGCAACGCAAGCGGAGGCATGGGGCGGGCGGTCCTGATCGGCCTTCTCGCGGGCCTTGCCGTGCTCAACCGCTTCGATGCGCTCCCCGTGCCGTTCCTCGCCGCCGGCGCGCTCCTGTGGCTGACCCGTTCGCCGGCAAACGCGCTCTGTGCGCTCGCGGCTGCGGCGCTCACGGCATCGCCGTGGGTCGCCTACTCGCTCGCCACCTTCGGCACGCTCTTCGCGACCGACAACGCCGGGACGGCGATGGCGACCGATGCGGCGGCTTACTTCAACGACTGGTGGCCGACCGCGCAACCGACCCTTGCCGACCACCCGATGGCGTGGGCGGCGAGGATTGCCGGCAACGCACTCTCCTGTCTCTATGTCGCCGCAAGCCTCCTTGTGAGCCCGATGGGCCTTGCCTGCGCCGCCTTCCTCGCGCCGCCAGCGGCCGTCCTATACCTCAGGGAAGAACGTCTTCGCGGGAGCGCGGGCCTGTGGACCCTCGCCGGCTTCGCCGCCGCGGCCGCGCTGCTGCTCGCGCCGCAGGTCCTCACCGGCTACCTCGACCACCGCTACTTCAGCCTCTTGTGGTGGAGCATCTTCCTTGCCGCCGCGTGCTGGGGCGTCGCGCAGGGGCGCTCAGCCCACCAGCGGATGCTCGCCGCCAAGGCCGCCTTTGCGATCGCGGCGCTGGCGGCGGCGACGCTCGCGGCGGGGCAGTTGGCGCACAGCGCGGGCGCGCAAGCCGCCCGCCCGGCGGCCTTCGACGCAGCCGCCGACGTGCGCGCCTTGCAGCGCTGCCTTGCGGGCGACCGCGATGCGCGAATCCTCGTGCTCGGCGACGACCGTTTCGCCGCAAAGGTCGGGGCGCTCGCGGGCCTTGCGACCATGTCGGCCCCGCGCAACATGCTCGACGGCAGGCTCGGCGACGCGGGGAGCCGGGCCTTCCTGAAGGCCTGGCAGGTGGACTTCGTCCTCGTCGCCGATCCGGCTCGCGCGGCTTGGGCGACAGCGGCCTTCCCGCTCGTCCGCGATACGGCGTGCCCGCTGGAACTCTACAGGGTCGCGCGCTGAGTCAGCCGGCGTCGAACGCCGCCTGCACACGGGCCGGATCGATGATCCCGTTCGCGATCAGCACCATCAGCAGCACCCGCGCCTTGGCCGGGCCGAGCGCCCGCGCGGCCACCAGGCCGAGCGCGTCATCGTCGACCGCGACATTGCGGTCGACCAACCCCTCGTCGACCCGGGTCGCGCGCACCACCGGCACGCCGCTCGCGCCCGCGCGGGCGAGCGCAGCGATCACCGAGGCGGGCGCATTTCCCTGCCCCATCCCTGCAAGGACGATGCCGCGCGCGCCGATCCCGAGCAGCGCCTCGACCGGCTTTTCGTCCATGCCCGCCCCCGCGGTGAGGATCGCGACCCGCGGCAATTCGGCCGGAAAGGCATAGCGCGCGGCCTCCCCCGTCCGGTGCGCAGGGCCGAACCAGTCGAGGCTTGCCGGCGTCACCCGCGCGAGCGGCCCGCGGGGAAAGCTGCGGAAGGCATCGATGCTGCTCGTCGCGGCCTTTCGCGCATCGCGCGCGGCAAGCACCGCGTCGCCCATCACCAGCATCACGCCGCGCCCCGCCGCAGCCCCGTCACCAGCGACCTTCACCGCATTGGCGAAGTTGCGCATCCCGTCGGTGCCGACCGCGTCGGCGGGGCGCATCGCGCCGACCAGCACGATCGGCTTGGTGGCCGGCAGCGTGAGGTCGAGCAGCAGCCCGGTTTCCTCGGCGGTGTCGGTGCCGTGGGTGATGATGACGCCGTCGATGCGGGGATCGCCGAGCGCCTCCGCGCAGGCCGCATGCAGCGCCTGCCATTCGCCGAACCCGATGTCCTGCGAGCCGATCCGGGCGATGTCCTGCGGCACCAGCTCGGCATCGAGGCCGAGCGCGCCGAGATGCGCGACGAGGCTTTCGAGCGCGACCCCCCCGGGCCGATAGGCGGCGCCGGTCGCCTGCGCGCCCGCCCCTGCGATCGTGCCGCCAGTGCCGAGGACGAGGATGCGTGGGCGGGTCATGGCAGGCGCCCTAGCCGCCGCAGTCGCCCTCGCCTAGGGGCTCGTCGTCGAACTGCGCGAACACCGCCGCGAGCCCCGGCACATCGGTCTCGGCGCGCAGGGCGGTGAGGGCCTCGGCGATGTCGATCTCCAGCACCGTCACCCCGCCCTCGTAGCCGACACCCTGTGCGCCCAAGGCGCGGGCGAGCGCGAGCGCCGGGCGGTTCTCGGGCAGGACATGGACAGTGCAGCGGTCCATCCCCCCGCGCGCGCAGTCGAGCAGCAGCACCGCGGTGAGCAGGCGCGCAAGGCCGCGCCCGTGATACTCGTCGACCACCGCCACCGAGAACTCCGCCGCGCCCTCGTCCTCCTTGTCGCGGAAGGCGTGCACCACCCCGAGCGCGGGGGTGTCCGCCCGGTCGGACCGCAGCGCACCCCAGGCGAGGTGATCGTGACCGTCGGGGCTCGCCAGCGTGCGCAACACCTGCGGAGGCGCCTCGCGCATCCCCGAGAAGAAGCGGAGATAGCGCGATTGCGGGGAAAGGCGCGCGATGCCGTCCTTGAGGCGCTGCTCGTCCTCGCGCCGCACCCGGCGGATGCACACCGGCGTTCCGTCGTTGAGGTGGGTATGGATCGCCATGCGCCTGCCATAGCATCCGCGCGAGACCGAGGCGAGTGCGCGACGCACGGCTTGACCCCCGCGCCGCCGCCGCCTACCTCGCGCGGGGCCGCAGGGGCGGTTAGCTCAGTTGGTAGAGCATCTCGTTTACACCGAGAGGGTCGGCGGTTCGAGCCCGTCACCGCCCACCACGCAAGCCCGCAGTTTCGGCGATGGCTCGCGGCCGTTCGCCCCACAGGCGCCAGCTCGGCGCATGGGCCGGCGCAGCGGCCATGCGCGTCGATCCCGGCCGCGTTGCCCCACACCTGCCGGACCTCCTCCCGCGTCTCCCCCTTGTCCATGACCTGGCGATCGAGCGAAAGCGGGCGTGCCCCGCTCGGTCGCCAACGCCGCCCCCATCAGACCGCGAAGGGCCTGCGTTTCTCCCCTCCGATGGCGCTTTCCCGCCGCAGATCACGCCCCGGGTCGGCGATTCGGGCATGTCATCATGCCGCGAGCGGCGGCGGCGGAGTCAACAACATCAATGACTTTCCCCTAATCACCTAAGCCCATTTCCCGAGGCGCATCACAGGAAACCGTTAATTAACCCGGGGCGGGTACTCCCACATCCGAAGTGTTTTTTCGACACCGCGGCGCCTGCCGCACGGATGCTGGCCGGTTGGCCGATCCCCGCAGGCGCAGCGTGTTGCCACGGGGGTAAGTTCGATGCGGTCCATTGCGTTGATCCTGGCTGTGGGCCTGCTGGCCGCGCCGGGCGCAGCCGTGGCTCAGACCCTCACCTACAACGTCAACGCGCAGGTCACGCAGCGGTGCGGCGCCTACAACACCGAAGGTCAGGTCGTTCCGGTCGACTTCGGGGCTCTCGCCAACACGCTCCCGGCGCAGTTCGTCCAGCGCGATGCCGGCGACATCACCTATCGCTGCAACGTCGCAGCCGGCTTCACGCGCACGGTGACCTCGCAGAACAACGGCTGGCTCACGCTTGCCGGCCAACCGACCACCAGCAACACGCGCCGCATCCGCTTCACCATGCAGCACCAGGGCGCCAACGGCTTCGGCTACGTCCAGCTGACCACGCCGCGGGTGCGCAGCCTCGTCGATGCGCCGGGAAGCCGCCGCTACCTCAACGGCCAGACCGCGGTGATCCGCTTCCGCGCCTATGGCGTGCGCGGTGCCGCTGCTGCCGTCGGGCCGACCGGCACCACCGTCTTCGCGGGCAATTACCGCGACACCGTAACCCTCAGCATCACCGCCAACTGACATGCCGAAAAGGAACCAGATTTTGCGCAAGTCCGTCATCCTCGTCGCCGGTCTCGCTGCGCTCGCCGCAGCCCCGCTGGCTGCACAGAACCTGACCTACAACATGAATGCGCAGGTCGCGCCGGTGTGCGGCGTCTACAGCTCCTCAGGCACGGTGATCGACGTCAACTTCGGCTCGCTCGTCTCCGTTGATCCCACCGCGACGGTCAACGCGCCCGCGGGCAGCGCCACCTATCGCTGCAATTCGGTTGCCGGCTTCACGCGCACCATCGCCTCGCAGAACAACGGCTGGCTGACGCTCAACGGCGTTGCCACCACGCAGGACACCCGCCGCATCCGCTTCACCCTCACCCACGGCGGCGGCAGCGGCCTCGGCTTTGCCGCGCGCCAGCTCACCACGCCGGTCACGGGCAGCTTTCCCGGCAACGGGACCTGGCTTGCGGGCCAGACCGGCGGGATCTCGTTCCAGGCCTCGGGCGTGCGCGGCGCACTGGCGGCCAATGGCGTGCCGGGGACGACCGTCCTCTCCGGCAATTACCGCGATACCGTGACGATCACGCTCACCGCCAACTGACGACTTTTCCGACCAGCCAATCCATCCTTCATCCAACCAAAGGACCAGACCAATGAAGACCAAGATTGCCCTCATCGCCGCCGGCTTCGCCGCTTTCGCCGCCGTCCCGGCTTCGGCCCAGAGCCTGACCTACAACCTCAACGCCCAGGTTGCGCCCACTTGCGGCGTGTACAACTCGGGCGGTGCGACCGTCGATGTCGACTTCGGCCAGCTTGCCAGCGTTGCGACCAGCACCACCGTCGACGTCGCCGCGGGCGAGGCGACCTATCGCTGCAACAGCGTGAACGGCTTCACCCGCACGATCACCTCGGCGAACAACGGCTTCCTCACGCTCAACGGCACGGCCACGACCGACAACGCGCGTCGCATTCGCTTCAACATGGCGCACACCGGCAACGCCGGTCTGGCCTTCACCGCCCAGCAGCTGACCTCGCCGGTCAGCGCGACCTTCGGCGGCAGCACCGCGTTCCTCGCGGGCGAGACCGGCAATGTCAGCTTCCAGGCCTTCGGCGTGCAGGGCGCTGCCGGCGGCAACGGCGCCCCGGGCACCACCGTCTATGCGGGCAACTACCGCGACACCGTGACCATCACCGTCACCGCGCTCTGATTGCCGGTCGGGGGCTGCCCCCGCCGCACGACACACATGGAGTGGTGGAGCCCGTCCGGGTTCCACCACTTTTTTCGTGTGCCGCTTGTTCGCAGCTGCGATTAACCCCTATCAGTCAGCGAGGTTAATTTCGGCGCAAACGGCTTCCATCACCATGAACATCAGCACGACGCTTTCGGTCTTTGCCGGGCGGGACCGGCGTCCCCTGCGACGCATCTGGATCGCTGTCTCGGTCGTCCTGGGGTTGCTCGTGGCAGGCGCGGTCCAGGCCTACGAGGTTACGCCGATGCGCGTGTTCCTCCAACCTGCCAACGGCCAGAACAGCGCCACCATCACCATCAACAACATTCGCACCGAGCCGCTCCCGGTCGAGATCCAGGTGCTGCGCCGGGTGGTCAAGCCCGACGGCGAACAGGTGTTCGAGCCGGCCGAGGAGGAGTTCATCACCTTCCCCCCGCAGGTCCAGATCCCGGCGGGCCAATCGCAGGCGATCCGCGTCCAGTATGTGGGCGATGTGGGCGAGACGGCGCAGGCCTTCGTCGTGCAGGTGACGGAGGTGCCGGTGAACAAGCTCGAAGGTACCGGGATCCAGTTCACCTACAATTTCGGGGTCGCGGTCTATGTCCAGCCGCCCCGCGCCCGCGCGCGGCTGGCGGTGAGCGACGCGGCGGTGGCGGACGGCGTGCTGCGCTTCAAGGTCGCCAATAGCGGCAATGACTACGGCTTCCTGACCGGTCAGGTGCTCGAATACAACTTGGGCGGCACGCGCGTCACCTTGACCCCGGACGACGTTGCGACCCTGGTCGCCAATCCGATCGTCCCGCCCGGCGCCACTCGCGAATTCGCGCTGCCGCTCGACAAGAGCATCGCGTCTTCGGCTGGCGCGCCGGTCGAAGTCCGGCTGCTGCGCGGTGAGAGCTGAGGCACGACGCCGCGCTGTCACCCGGCCGAACGACGCGGGCCAGCGTGTGGTGATGGCCTGACCTGTGGCGCGCGGGGGGCGTAATCTTGGCGCAGCGCGGCACGGGCGGCTGATGCTGGTCCCGCTGCTCACCGCAACCGGTAGTGCCGCATGGGCTGCGCCTGCGGGCCTCGAAGCGGACGGCGGCGCAACGCGGGTCCCGCCTGCGCCGATTGCGCCCGATATCGCCGCCGCCATCGCCTCCGCCGCAGCGGTCTGGAGCCCGCGCCCACCGCAAGCAAGCCTGTTCATCATGCACCCCGTGCTCGAGGGGCACCGACTGCCGCAGGTGACCGCAGAGTTTGACGCGATCGAACTGCGCGGTATCGAGGCGGGGTCGCTCTATGCCGCACTAGGTCAGCGCCTGTCCGCTACCCACCGCGAGCAGCTGCGCCGTGAGGCGGGGCGTTTCCTGCCCGTGGCGCGACTTCAGGACATGGGGATCGTTGCCGCCTATGATCCAACCAACCTCACGCTGAGCTTCGCGCTGGTGCCCGGCACCGCCGGCGCGTCGGGCTTCGGCAAGCGCGGCCTGACGGACGATGGCGCGGACCCTCGCCAAGACGCGCCGCTTCGCCCGCTCGCCACCGGCTTGCGCGATACCCCTGACCTGTTCGGCGGTCTCGTCGACCTCGCCCGGCAATCGCTGCGCCGCTTCGAGCGCGACCGGCTGGTGGCGGTCAGGTCTGACGGCAGCGTGGTCCCGGTCGACGTGGCACAGTCACGAACCCCCGAGCCGCCCGCGCGTCCGGCGACCAAGCCGCCCGGCTCGGACGATCCGCGCGCTGCCGCCGCAGGGAACCTCCCTCCCGTCTCCCCGCCATCACCTGCACCGCCTCCGCCGCCGACGAAAGACATAGCGCTCGCCACCGCGCCCGCGAACCCGCGCCCGCCGCGGGTCAGCCGCATCTCGATGCCTCCGATCCTCGCTGGCAACCGGCTGCCGCTTATCACCGCCGAGCTCACGCTGACCGATCTGCGCGGGATCGAGGCGGGTTCGCTCGAACGCGCGCTCGGCAGCAAGCTTGCCGCCGCGCCCCGCGCCATGCTGAAGCAGGAAGCGGGCAATTTCCTCTCTCCAGAGAGGCTTCAGGCGCTCGGCATCACGGCCACTTACGATCCGGCCAATCTCACGGTCATGCTCGCCCTCGCCCCCGAGGCCGTTGCAGCACAGTCGTTCGATTTTGCCGGCGAAGCCAGATTTGGCGCAGCAGAGCGCGCAGAGCCCGCCGATCTCGCATTCGGCATCACCGGCAATCTCACCGGCTCGCACGATTTCAGCGACCCGGGCGGCAACACGAGACTGACTTCCAGCTTCGCCGGCTTCATCAATGTCGGCGGACGCGAGACCGGTGCCTATCTGCTGTTCGGCGGCCTCGTCGACCTTGCCCGCAAGGCGCAGCGCCGGTTCGAGCGCGACAGGCTCATCGCCTTCAAGGACTTCGAGGGTCCGGCGCTGCGGCTGGCGGCCGGCGACCTCGTGGCCGGGCTGCCGCTGATCGCGGGAGACGTCGACGTCGCCGGGATCTCGCTCGAGCGGCGCTATGATGCGCTGCAACCGCTGCGCAACATCCGCCCCACCGGCCGCCGCCAGTTCACCCTCGACCGCCCCGCGCGGATCGAGATCTATGCCAATGGTGCGCTGGTCCAGGCGATCGATGCCAACGCGGGGCCAGTCGATCTCAATCGCATCCCCGCGCTCTCGCTGTCGACCGACATCAGGATCATCGTCGAGGACGCGACCGGGCGGCGCGAGATCGACAGCTTCACGCTCGCCAACGACATCGAGTTGCTGGGCGCGGGGCTGAGCGAGTTCAACCTCACGGCAGGCATGATGCGCAAGCCCGCGGACCGCGGCTTCGCCTATTCCGCGACGCCGGTGCTGACCGGGCAGTACAGCCGCGGCTTCAGCGACGTGTTGACCGCGGGGGGACATTTCGCGCTGATGGCCGATTACCAGAACATCGGCGCGACGCTTGCGGGGGTGGTGCCCGGCGGAACGCTGATCCTGGGCGCGAGCGCGAGCCATCACCGCCGGAGCGGCGATGTCGGCTATGCGGTCAGCCTCGCCTATCGCGGCGATCCCTTCCGCCTGTCCGATCTCGGCAGCCAGCTCAATGTCCGGGTCGATTACCGTTCGGCCGATTACCGGCGGCTTTCGCAATCGCTCGCGCCCGATCCGGCGAAGCTCGACATGGCGCTCGATTACCGGGTGAGCCTGACGGAACGGCTGGCCGTCGCGCTCGGGGGCAACTACCTCGAAAACCATGATGGCGGCCCCGCCACCCGCGCGGTGTTCGCAGGGGTGCAGGCCTCGTTCGGGCGTGTGCTCGCCTCGGCGACAGCGCGCTATGCCGACGTCGGCGGGCGCGCGGACCGGGGCATCCTGGCCACGCTGACCATCCCGCTCGGCCGCAACCATTTCTCCACCGCCAGCTATGACAGCGTCACCCGCCAGGCGCGGATCGAGGCGCGGCGGGTGCGCGACATCACCGTGCCCGAGTTCGATTACGGCCTGATCGCCGAGCGCACCCCGCTGTTCGACCGCCTCACCGGTCAGGCGCGCTTTGCCAATTCGCGCTTCAATCTCGATGTCGAGATGGTCGGGACCCAGGCGGGGACGAACAGCGGGATGCGGGATTCGAACCTCGTCAATTTCCGCCTCCAGTCAGGCATCGCCTTTGCCGATGGCGCTTTCGGGATCGGCCGCAATCCGGGACGCGGCTTCGTGATGGTGGACCGCCACGCCTCGCTCAAGGAGGCGCGCGTCGATGTCGAGACGAGCGGGATCGGCCGCCGCGCGGGACAAAACAACCGGATGGGTCCGGCGGTGATCAGCCAGCTTTCAGGCTACCGGCCCGACAACATCCGCGTGAGCGTAATCGGCGCGCCGCCGGGCTACGATATCGGCCCGGGCGAATACCTCACCCAGCCCGGTGCCTTCAGCGGCGTGCGGGTGACGATCGGCAGCAATGCCTTCCGTTCGGCGCTGGTGACCTTCGTCATGCCCGATGGCGCGCCGGTGAAGCTCGCCGATGGGGTGGTCCGCAACCTCGATACGGGCGAGACCAGCGGGGTTTTCACCAATGCGGCGGGGCGCGCCGTGCTCTCCAAGCTGGGCGAAGGGCGCTATCGTGTCGAATTCATGGGCGGCGACCTGGTGTTCGACTTCGCGGTCGGCGAGGATGCGCCCGCGATCATACGGTTGGGCACACAAAAGGTCGGGGTGGCTCCATGACGAGGCATGGGATCGGGTCCATGATGCGCGCCGCGGCGGCGGGGCTGCTGCTTTGGGCGGGCCTCGCCGCCAATGCCGCCGCGCTGGCGCAGAACGGCGGCGGCGGCGCCTGCCCGGGCGGCTACCGCATCACCGGACGCCAGGCCAGCGGGCAGAGCTATGACCCCAACCAGGCGAACCGCACCGTGCTCCAGATCACCCTCCAGACGGCCGACGATGATGTGCCGCGCGGCTGCACCAGCGCGCCGGTGACGATCACCCCGCAGTCGGGCACCGCCTTCGCCTTCGCCAATGGCGGCTATCAGCTGGGCTTTGTCCAGCTCAACTCGAGCCAGGTCTCGCAGGCCAACGTCACCCGCTTCGAGCTCGCCGGCAACGCCCGCAGCCGGCTGGTGCGCGGCGAGGGGGTGACGATCGACCTGTTCGAGCTGAGCGCCGGGCAGTTTCCCGCCGCCGGCGAATATCGCGGCACGGTGCTGGTGCAGGTCGGCAACGCGCTGCCGCAGGCCGTGCTGTTCACGATCGCGGTGCGTCCGGCGATCAAGTTCCTCGCCGAACAGGGGGCGCTCAGCCGCGATCTCAGCTTCGGCGAGGTGACCGCCGGCTCGACGATCCGCACCGCGGTCTTCTACCAGAGCAACGCAGCGGTCAGCATCACCATCCAGTCGCAGAACCGCGGCCAGCTGATCCACACCGTACAGGGCGCGCGCCGCGCGATCCCCTACCGGCTGACTTATGACGGGATGCCGGTGAACCTTGCGGCCGGGGCGCAGGTCAACCGTCCGTTTCGCGGCTTGCTCGCCCAGCGCGAGGAGATGGTGCTGGAAGTCGCGCCCGGCACCAACCGCTTCGCGGGCGATTACCGGGATGTGCTGACCCTGCTTTACACCGCCTTCTAGATCGGCTGGAGCGTGACGGCCAATTGCCCGGGTGCGACCGGCTCGGCGAGTTCGATCGTCGTGAGCGCGTAGCCGGGGCGGCTGCTGGTGATCGTGACCGCGCTGCCGCTGACCGCGACCGGACCTGCCGAACTGTATGCCGCGCGCAAGGCCGCCACCCCGCTGACCCGCAGCTGATAGCGCTCGGCATTGCAGCTGGTCGCCACGGCCAGCCCGGTGGTCGAATTCCCGGGGGCCTCCACCGCGAGGATGGCGCAGATCACCGGCACGTGCGCCTCGAGCTGCCAGCGCGCCCCGTTGGTCGCAAGCGCACCAGAGGCCGAGACGATGGCGCAGCCAAGTGCCAGCACGCGGGCCTGCCGCAAGACGATTGGCGCGGACGGACATGGCTGCGACATTGCTCGGCATCCCTCGGCGACGGCATGACCAGTCCTGCACCCTGCCGGACCGGCGCCATGACCTTCCGTCAGGCAGAACGGCGCGAATGTGCCGTCGTTAAGGGCGCGTTAGCAATCCCGTGGGCCCGCCGATCGTGGCGGCGTGCCGCGCGGGGACGATCGGGGGGCAAAAGGTTCACCGGGCACGCCTTTCGCGCTCTGGGCGAAGGCGCCGGAAGATATCAGCGTTGCCCGGCGTGACTTCCGGCTCTCAGCGCGCGATCGAACGCGGGCTCATCATCTCGCAAGGCCCGCTTCCGCCTCACCGTCACTCGCACTGGATGATGCTGGTTCACGCTTTTGGCACGAAGGACCGGAGGGAGGCGGTCGGTCAGCTCATCAGGCCGTTGCCCGCTCCGCTGGGGCCGCTTCCGGGCGCATTCCCTGCGGCAACACGGGCCGCGCGGATATCGATGCCGATGCCACGCGACAGAGCGGCGATCATCGGTGCCAAGGCAGAATGATGCGGAGGTGACTGGGCCGCCTGTGCGAAGCCGGGAGGGGCGCTTGTCGTCCCCCCCCCCTGCCGTCAATGCGCCGCCGCTCCGGCCTTCTCGATGTAGAACGGGTTGTCGGCCGAATAGTAGTTGCAGTGGAAGCCCGAGGGCACGCGGAAGGGAATCCTGACCGTGGCGATCGGCCCTGCGGCGATGTCGGTCGCTGCGAAGATCGCAAGCTCGCTGGTCGGCGCGCCGGCGCGGTGGACGAGGCTCATCGCATAGCCGTCCGCCTCGTCCCTGGCGCCCACGCGCGGGGCGAAGACCAGCTCGCCGCAGGCCGAGCCCTTCCCGAAGTGGTAGTAGTCCTCCTTGCCGCTCGCCGTGTCGAAGCGCAGCACCGCGTCCATCCCGTCGACCCGGCCATCAAGCGAGTGGAGGTTCATGTTGCCGTAGCTCTGCCGGGTCTTGCGGGTCATCAGCCGGTCGTCGGGGCGCGGGAACTGGATGTCGCGGTCGTTGAGGGTTTCCTCCTTCATGCTCGCGTCCGCCAGATCGATGGTCCAACGGCGCAAGCTCAATGCGGTGTCGGCGTGGGTCTGCCAGTTGCCGTCCTGATCGGGGAACAGCGCGGTGCCGTTGGCCGCGGCGACATCGGCGATGAGCTTGCCGTTCTCCTCCCACGCGTTGCATTCGTGGAACATGTGGCGCGGATCGAATTCGAACCAGCGCACGTCATCGGCCGTGCCCTCACGCGGGAGCAGCGCGAGCTTGGTCGGGCGGCCGGTGTTCCAGGCGGTCATCGGGCCGCCCTTCATGGCGCGCTGGATGTCGCTGTCGAGCGGGATCACCGGGATCACCACCCAGTTTTCGGTGAGGAGGAAGGTGTGGATCAGCGCCGCGTGCGGGATCGGGATCACCGCCGCGTGGCGCACTAGCCCCTCGCGGGTGGTGATGGTGTATTGGAGCTCGGCTGCGCCGGTGAAGCCGTTGATATTGGAGCCGATATTGACGAGCTCGCCGGTCGCGTAGTCGATCTTGGGATGCGCCGAGAAGGTCGAGGCGATCTTGCCGTCATAGTCGTGGACGCCCAGCGTCGTCAGATCGTGCGGGTCCATCGCCACCGGCTGCGATCCTTCCATCAACGCGAGCAGCTTGCCGCCGTGGAGGATGATGTTGGTGTTGCCGGTGTTGTAGTGCTTGCCCTGGACCGAGGGGTCGGCGGTGAGCGGGTTGCCGAACATCCCGAACAGGCGGCGCCCGGCAGCCATCTCGAGCTCGAACTTCTCGGTCCGCACCCAGCGGTTGCGCAAGGAGGCGCGGCCATTGGCGAAGTGCATGGCATAGACCATGCCGTCGCCGTCGAACCAGTGATAGTCGCCCTCGCGCGTCGGGTAGAGCGGCTCGGGCCCGTTGCGGTAGAAGACGCCGGACAGGTCGTCCGGCAGCTCGCCGTCGACGATGAGGTCGGGCGCAGTCGCCTCGAAGCGCACCGGCTCGTGGTGGCCCGAAAGGTAAGGGTGGTTGAAGAAGGGCTGGGTCATGGCGGCTTGCTCCGGCGTGAAGTCGTCAGTCCTGCGAGGTGCCACAGCGGGCGCCAGCGTTCTGCTAACATTTTGAGGGACGTCAGGCCTGGTGGATCGCCTTGGTGACCATGTAGGCGTCGAGCCCCTCCGGCCCGCCCTCGCTGCCGAAGCCCGATTCCTTGACCCCGCCGAACGGCGCATCGGCAACCGAGATCGCGAAGCTGTTGATCCCGACCATCCCCGCCTCGAGCGCGTCGCCCACCCGGTTGGCGATGTGGAGGTTGTCGGTGAAGGCGAAGGCGGCAAGGCCATAGGGCACGCGGTTGGCCTGGGTGATCGCTTCGTCGAAGCTCGCGAAGGACCGGGCGAGCGCGACCGGGCCGAAGGGCTCGAGGTTCATCGCCTGCGCCTCGTTGGGAACGTCGGCGAGCAGGGTCGGCTGGAAGAAGAAGCCGTCGCCATAGGCCTCGCCGCCCGCCAGCACCCGCGCGCCGCGGGCGGCCGCGTCGGCAACGAGGTCGCGAACCGCCGCCTGCCGGCGCTGATGGGCGAGAGGCCCCATCTGCACCCCCTCGACCAGCCCGTTACCCACCTTCAAGCTCCCCGCACGGGCCGCGAAGCCTGCGAGAAACGGCTCATAGATCGCCTCCTCGACATAAAAACGCGTGGGCGCGACGCACACTTGCCCGGCGTTGCGGAACTTCTGTGCGACGAGGAGGTCGAGTGTCTTCTCGAGATCGACGTCCCTGAACACCAGCACCGGGGCATGGCCGCCCAGCTCCATCGTGATCCGCTTCGGCCCTTGCGCGGCAAGGCCCATCAGGTGCCGGCCCACCGCGGTCGAGCCCGTGAAGCTCACCTTGCGGATCACCGGCGAGGAGATGAGCGTCCGGCTGATCGTGTCGGGCACGCCGTAGACGAGCTGCAGCACGTCGGCAGGCAGGCCCGCATCGGCAAGACAGCGCATCAGCGCCGCGGTCGAGGCCGGGCATTCCTCGGCGGGCTTGGCGATCACCGAGCATCCCGCGGCGAGCGCCGGGGCGAGCTTTTTCGCCAGCATGTAGACGGGGAAGTTCCACGGTGTGAACACTGCGACCGGCCCGACCGGCTGCTTCAGCACCAGCGCGCGCTGCCCCGAAGGGCGCACCAGCACGCGGCCATAGGCGCGCCTGGCTTCCTCGGCGTAGAACTCGAAGAACGAGGCCGCGCCGATGATCTCGCCGCGCGCCTCTGCGAGCGGCTTGCCTTGTTCGGTGGTAAGCAGCGTGGCGATCGCCTCGACCCGCTCGCGCAGCCGGGCAGCGGCCTTGCGCAAGATCCCCGCGCGCGTCTCGACATCCACCATGCGCCACGTCGCGAACCCGCGCTCCGCCGCAGCGAGCGCTTCGTCGAGATCGCTGGCGCTCGCGACCGGCAGATGAGCGAGCACCTTCCC
>JBJTSG010000349.1:0-2806 GCA_046076505.1 Erythrobacter sp.
GGCGCAGCGCGCGGTTGATCAGCGCGTCGCCGTAGAAGGTCCAGTCGTTCTCGGCGACGCAGCCGAAGGACGAACGCGTGCTCGCCGCGGCGGTGAGGATCGCGGTGTTCTCGCTCGCCAGCACGGGCACGAACACACCCGAGAAACAGGCCGAGAGGATCAGCACCCGCCGCACGATCCCCGCCTCTTCGAGCGCCGCCTTCAGCCGCGCGGGCGAGAGGATGCCGTAGCCGCTGTCGCCGTAGTGATAGGCCAAGCCGATGTCCGCCCCGTGGCTGGTGGTATAGAGCACCAGCACGTCCTCCTTGGTGTCCATCAGCTCGCCGATCCGGGCAAGGCTCAGGAGCAGCGCGCTGATCGAGCCCTGCGGCAGGTCGTCGGCGGTGCCGTCCGGCCCGGCGAGCGTCAGGGTCCGCCCCTCGGCGCCGTAGCGCGCCGCGAGCACCCTGCCCGCCTCGCGCGCCTCGCGCGAGAACACCGGGTCGCTGTCGAGCGCGATCGCGAGGACATAGGCATCGGGCATGCCGGGGCGCTGCGGCTGGAGCCCGGCGAGCGCCGCCTCGAGCCGCCGGCCCTGCGCACGCATCGCCGCCGGGGAGACGCCGCGCTGCAATTCGGGACCGAGTTCGTAGGACTGGCGCCGTTCGCCCTCGTTCTTCCCGCTGGCGAGATCGGGCCACGGGAGCGTGTGCTGAGGAGGCGTCGCGGTCGGCGTTGCTTGCGACAGGGCGGGCACGGCGAGCAGCGCCGCGCACACCCCTGCGATGATGCTGCCCCGGTTCATTCGCCCGGCACGCTGCCCGCACGGCGGGGGGCCGTCAAGCGCGCTCAGTTGGCGATGCGCTTCAGAATCGCCTTGAGGCTGAGGCCGAGCAGGCGCTTGTACTCGATGGTCTTGACGAACCAGTAGAAGGCAAAGGCGAGGATCGCGGCGCCTTCCGTCCAGTAGATGGCGTGCCCGCATTCGCGCCCCTGCCACCGGCTGATCGCCCAGGCCGCGCAGGGCAGCCCGATCATCATCAACCCCGCGAAGGTGTAGGCCCGCTCGAAGCGCGCCCGAAGCGGCGGCCAGAGGATGTAGGTCAGCCGCCGCTTGGAAAAGCCCAGCGCGAGCACGAAGAGGCAGGCGAAGAAGGCAAAGGCCAGCCCCGCATGCCACGAGGAGGCGCTGTCGGTGCACTGGTCGATGCCGGTCGGCACCATGGCGACCCCGATCAGCAGCACGCCCGCGAGCGTCAGCAGCAGGTTCTCGGCGCGGCTGAGGCCCTGGAACAGCACGAGGAACAGCCCCAAGGCCCAGAGCAGCCCCACGAACAGGTTCCGGGTCGCGGGCACGTGGTAGAAGTAGCTGATCGAGTAGTGCCCCTCATACCCGCCCACGAGCGGGAGCACGATCGGCACCGCGAGCGTGATAAGGCCGATGCCGAAGCTTTTGATGAGGAAGGCAATGTTGGCGTGGCGGGAGAAGTCCTTGCGATAGCCATCCTTGCGCCGCCAGTCGATTGCCTTCGCATCGGGAGGAGGTGCCGGTTGCCGCTTCGCCATGTCGTGTCCCCATCTTTGCCCTCGGCCCTTCGGTCAGTACATAAAGGGAACAAAACTGTCATGCGCGAGGCGGGGAGGTGCTCCGGGCAAGCGACAGCCTGCATTGCCCGCGTTACCAACATCTGGTACCTAATCCCATCATGGGAAAGAACACCTCCATTTCGCTCGGGGACCATTACGAGGCCTATGCTCGTCGCAAGGTCGAATCCGGCGAATTCGCCACCATCAGCGAAGTGATCCGGGACGCGCTGCGTCGTGCGGAGGAACGCGAGAAGCGGATTGCCGCGCTCGACGCTGCATTGCAGGAGGGATTGGATAGCGGTCCTGCCGAAGAGTTGGACTGGGATGCCTTCATGGCCGAACATTTCGGCGATGATGCGGATGCGGGTTAGGTATCGCCCCTCGGCCCGCGCCGACCTCGATGCCATAGCCATCTATACGAAGCGGGAATGGGGAGCATCGAAGGCCCGCGCCTATATCATGGAATTGCGTGCCTGCGCTTCGGGCCTGTCCGAGTTCCCGATGCGTTTCCCGGCCTATGGAGGAGGTGCCGGGCCGTTTCGAAAGGCAACCTGCGGTGAGCACCTGATCTTTTACGTGGTAACGGCAAGCGAGGTCGAGGTCGTCCGCATCCTGCACAATCGGGTCGACATCGACGCGCTGCTCGGCTGAAGCTTCTTCGGATAGAAAAGGCCCGGTCCCTCGCGGGACCGGGCCTTCATTGTCTTCAGCATCAGCGGCGGATCAGTACACCCGCGCCTTGGGCTCGATGTACTTGATGTCGTCAGTCAGCGTGTATTCGTGGACCGGGCGGTAGTCGATGCGGATGTTCGAGCCGCGACCGCCCCAGCCGTCGAACCAGGAAATGGTGTGCTTCATCCATTCCTTGTCGTTGCGCTCGGGGTAGTCCTCGTGCGCGTGGGCGCCGCGGCTTTCCTTGCGGTTGGCGGCGCTCGCCATCGTCACGTTGGCCTGGGCCATGAGGTTGTCGAGCTCCAGCGTTTCGATCAGGTCCGAGTTCCAGATCAGCGACTTGTCGGTGACGTGGATGTCCTCCATCCGCTTGTTCTGCTCGGCGAGCTTGGCGACGCCTTCGTCCATCAGCTTCTGGTCGCGGAACACGGCGCAATGCTTCTGCATCGCCTTTTGCATTTCCGCCCGGATCTGCGCGGTCGGCGAACCGCCCGAAGCGTAGCGGAAGTGGTCGAGGCGGGTCAGCGCAAAGTCAGCGCTGTCGGCGGGCAGCTCGGGCTGGGCCGCG
>JBJTSG010000350.1:0-10875 GCA_046076505.1 Erythrobacter sp.
GCTAGTATCAATCGGGATGATCTTGCGGGTGAGCTGAAGCGTAGACTTTTAATCAGCGGGTCACAGGTTCGAATCCTGTCGGGCTCACCAATTTCCCGTTCACTCCCGGCCCGCGAGACCCTTGAGGCCCAGAGGGGCGTAGTCGCCGATCGCGAGCTGTTCGAAGACGCCGAGACCCGCCTCGCCGTTCGCGCTCTCGACGCGGCAGAGCATCTGGATGTGGAGGTTGTCGGGCCGCGCCGGGTCGATGCTGGCGAGGTCGATGTCTTCGCGTTCCACCTCAAGCGCTCCGTGGTCGAGCCCGTGGCCCCACCTGGGCGAGGTGTAGCCGAGGCCGCGCATCTGGAAGCGGCTGAGCGGCGTCAGGCGGAACCGCTCCTCGCCGACCGTCAGCTCGCTCGCATCCGGCCAGCGCGTGCCCTCGGAGAGGGTCGTGGTCATCCGCGGCGCATGAAAATCGATCGCGCCGTCCGCCCCTGCGCCGTCGGGAACGATCACCGCGCGCGTGTTCCAGGGGGTGCCGTCGGCATGGGCGTTGAGGTGAAAGAAGACGCTGCGGCTTGGCAGGTTGATCGGGGTCCATTGCCAGAAGAACTGCGGCACGGCGCGGCCGGCGAATTGCGGGTCCGCCGCACCGATGGGCCTCACCCCCCAGCTGCGGTCCCGGGTGCCCGTGGTTCCCGGGGCAAGAGCCTCGCGCGCGCCTTCGACCTCGACCCAGCCCTCGTAATGGCCGTTCTGGGTGAGGCGGGTGTAGTCCATCACGGTGCGCGGGCCGACGCGCCAGGTGAAGCGCGGCTCCTCGATCGGGACGGCGCGCCCGGTGAAGGTGAGGTCGGCGGCGATGCCTTCCCCGTCCACCACAAGCCGCAGGCGCCGGAGCGGCTCCACCACCTCGATGCGGATCGGCCCGCACACGAGGTCCATGCGCTCCATCCCGAGCTTGCGGCTGGCGTGGAGGCAGTGCTGGACGCCGCCGCGCACCACGCAGAAATGCGCGTCGGCCACATCAAGGTGGGGGTAGACCCCGAAGGCCGCCGCAAAGAAGGTGCTGCCGTCGGGCGAATAGCCGTTGAAGAAATAGCGGTCGTAGAAATTGCGGTCCGTGCCCGCATAGGCGACCGGATCGGGGGTCTGGTGGATGGGGTAATCGTCTCCGCGGCTCAGCACCATCGCATCATCCCTTCTTGAGCATGTCGAGCGCGCCGTGATCGCGGGCGAGCCCGCAGGCGCCGCGCGCCATCGACAGAAAATTGGCATCGCCCCGCTCCGTGCGCACCACGAAGGCGGCGCTGAACACCGCGGTCGAAACCCCGTGGAGCGCGCCCGTCACATAGTCGCGCCAGACCGCGTCGCGGGTCAGCGGCACACCCCTTGCGGTCATTTCAGCGCAGTAGAGATCAAGAAGCTCGCCTTCATGCGCGCGCCTTAGGTCATTGCCGATCCCGCAGCCGAGCAGGTAGCCGATATCGGTGAGGCCATTGCCGATGGTGAGCGTCTGCCAGCCGAGCACCGCGATGGCCTCCGCCCCGCCGCGGATGTCGAACAGCAGGTTATCGAGACGGAAATCGCCGTGGACGAGGCTCACCTTCTCGCTCTGGCGGTCGGTCGCGGCGGTGATGGCCGCCAGTTCCTCGCACAGGGCCATGTATTCGGGTTCGAGCACCCCGGCATAGCGGTCGCGGAAGATCGCCATCGCCTGCGGGTAGAGCGCCTTGACCTGCGCGTTCGCCGCGGGGTTGGGCTGAAGCCATTCGAGATCGAGGATGTCTGCATTCCGCCAGCTCGGTGCGTGGAGAGCGGCGGCCTGCCCGATCGCGGCGCGCGCATCGGCGAGCGAGCAGCCCGCGATCTGGTTGCCCCCGCGCGCGGGGCCCAGATCCTCGAAGATCAGGCAGAAGCTCGCCCCGTCCTCGGCCATCTCGGCGAAATGCACCTTGGGCGTGCGGACGGGAAGCCGCGGGGCCAGCTCGCGGTAGAAGCGCACTTCCTTGGCATAGAGCCCGAGCATCGCCGCCGTCCCTCGGCTGGTCGGATCGGCAGCGGCGAACTTGCCGGCGAGCGTCACCGTCTCTTGCGCAAAGTCGAGGGTGAAGCGCACCGAATCCCCGACCTGCCCGGTGCCGATCTTCTCGAAGGCCCACCGCTCGGGCACGCGCCCCAGCACCTCGCCCCACCACGCGGTGTCGATGGCCTCAGGCCGCGCCGGAAATGCCCTCATCATGCCCTCTCCCGCGGTGAGGGATATGCGGCGCGGGGCCGCGGGGCAACGGGCTTGTCGCGCTCAGATCGCGGGCATCGCCGCCATCACCCGATCGGGGGTCATCGGGTAGGCGAAAACCCGCGCCCCGCAGGCGTCGTGGATCGCATTGGCGATCGCGCCGGCCCCGCCGCACAGGCCTAGCTCGCCCACGCCCTTGGCCTGGATCGGGCTCGCGGCTGCGTCGCGCTCCTCGAGCAGCAGCACCTCGAGGCCCGGCACGTCGCGGTGCACCGGCACGTGGTATTCGGCGAGGTCGCAATTGGCGAGATGGCCGTCCACGGGGTCGAACAGCAGGCTCTCTGTGAGCGCGTTGCCGATGCACCAGGTCATCCCGCCGAGGCATTGCGAGCGCGCGGTACGATGGCTCAGCACCCGGCCGATGCCGAAGGCGCCGAGCATCCGCCGCACGCGGGTCTCGCCGGTCCAGCGATTGACCGCGACCTCGGCGAAGAAGGCGCCGTAGCTCGAGACGGTGGCCTCCTCGGTGGACTTGCCGGGCTCGAAATGGCCGATCATTGCGAGCGTCTCGCCGTCGAGGATCGCGGCGAGCCCCTTCCTGGCCCCATCCCAACGGGCGAAACCGTCCTTGAGGGTGAGGTCGTCCACACCGATGTTGAGCCGCTTGGCGATGTCCCCGCGCAGGCCCTCGCAGGCGAGGAACACCGCCGAGCCGCAGGATGCCGCGCCGAAGCTGCCGCCCGAGCCGGACCCCGCTGGCAGATCGGTGTCGCCGAGGCGCACCTCGATATCGTCCGGCGTCAACCCCAGCATCTCGCCCGCGACCTGGCCGAGGATCGCGTAGGTGCCGGTGCCGATGTCGGTCATGTCGGTTTCGACCAGCGCCGTGCCGTCGGGGCGCAGCGTGACTCGGGCCTTGGCTTCCTCCACCGCATGGACCCGCGCGGCGCTCGCCATGCCGGTGCCGATCCACCATTCCCCCTCGCGGGTGTGGCGGGGCGCGCGGGGGCGGGGCTCCCAGCCGAAGGCCTTCGCGCCTTCGGTTAGGCACTCGGCGAGCTTGCGCGAGCTGAACGGCTGGCTTTTGGCGGGGTGCACATCGGGGATGTTGCGCAGGCGCAGTTCGACAGGGTCGATGCCCGCCTTCTCGGCGAGCATGTCCATCGCCTGCTCGACGGTCTGCACCCCCACCGCCTCGCCCGGTGCGCGTACCGATCCCGCCGTCATGCGGTGGACGCGCGCGAGGTCGAGCTTGAGCAGGCGGTTTTCGCCGCCGTAGAGGAACTGGCTCGATTTCAGCACCGGCTCGGCGAAGGTCTCGCCCGGCAGGTTCGAGACCCGCGCCTCGTGGCCGAAGCCGGTGAGGCGCCCCTCGGCATCGGCGGCAAGGCGGATGCGCTGGCGGGTTTCGGAGCGGCGCATGATCGTCTGGAACACCTGCTGGCGGCTCATCACCACCCTTACCGGACGGCCGAGCTGCATCGCGGCGAGGCTGGCGGCGACGATCTCCTGGCTGACCCCGAGCTTTGACCCGAAGCCGCCGCCGACATAGGGCGAGACGAGGCGCACCTGCTCCTCCTCCAGCTTCAGCGAATCCGCGAGTTCCGCGCGGTTGTACCTGAGCATCTGGAGCGAGGCGTGGACGGTGAGCGTCCTGCCGTCCCACTGTGCGAGCGCGGCGTGCGGCTCCATCGCGGCCGAGGCATGGCCATCGGTGGTGATGGTGACGTCGACACTGTGCGCCGCCTCCTCCATGGCGTGGGCTATGTCGCCTTGGCGGGTGCTCTCGTCCTCCTCCGTCTCGGCCGTTGCAGGATCGAGCGGGGCGTCGTGCGCGCGCCATTCCATCGCGAGGTGCTTGGCGGCATCCCGCGCCTGCTCGAAGCTTTCCGCCACCACCAGCGCGACCGGCAGGCCCCAGTAGCAGACCTCGCGCGCGGGCTGGAACGGGGCCTCGCCCGAGGTGCCCTGCGCCGGGCGGCCGGTCATCCGCTCGTCGGGGATCACCGCGACCACGCCGGGCATCCCGAGCACCGAAGCTTCGTCGATGGCGGTCACCTCGGCCCGCACCGCAGGGAGCGTGACCAGCACGCCCTCGACCATGCCCTGCGCTGCGTATTCGGCGGCGTAGGTGGCGGTGCCGGTGACCTTCATCAGCCCCTCGGGCCGCGGCAGGTCGGCGCCGATCACGCCCTGCACCATCGTGTCGAGCACGTTGCGCGTGTCGGGCTTGTCCTGCGTGAGATGCAAGCTCATAGCTTCACTCCCGTCGCCTCGCAGAGCACCGCGGCGAGCGTCCGGCGCGCGAGCGGGATCTTGAAATCGTTCTCGCCGTAGCCGCGCGCGTCCTCGAGCAGCAGGTCGGCGGCCTTGTCGAAGAGGGCGAGCGAGGGTTCGCTGCCGATCAGCAGCTCGGCGATGCGCGGATCGTGCCACGGCTTGTGCGCAAGGCCGCCGAAAGCGAGGTCGGCGCGGGTGAAGCGGTTCTCCTCGATGCCGATCACCGCCGCCACCGAGACGAGCGCGAAGGCGTAGGAGGACCGCTCGCGCACCTTGCGGTAGAGCTGGATGCCGCCGATGGGTCCGGGGAGGGTGACGGCGGTGATGACCTCGCCCGCTTCGAGCACGTTGTCGCGCCACGGCGTGTCGCCGGGCAGGCGGTGGAAATCGCGCACGGGCACGCTGCGCCTCCGGCGCTCGTCGCTGATCTCCACGCTGGCGCCGAGCGCCGCCAATGCCACGGCCATGTCGCCGGGGTAGGTTGCGATGCACTGATCGCTCGCGCCGAGCACCGCGTGGATGCGTGCGATGCCCTTCAGTGCGCCGCATCCCGTGCCCGGCTCGCGCTTGTTGCAGGGCTGGTCGATGTTGGTGAAGTAGGTGCAGCGGGTGCGCTGGCACAGGTTGCCCGCGGTGGTCGCCTTGTTGCGCAGCTGCTGCGTCGCCCCTGCAAGGATCGCGCGCGCGAGCACCGGGTAGTCGCGCCGCACCCGGGGATCGACGGCGGTGGCGGTGTTGGTCGCGAGCGCGCCGATCCGAAGGCCGTCACCGTCCTCGGCGATCGTGCCCAATGACAGCCGACCGATGTCGACGAGCGTCGCGGGCGTCTCCACCTGCAGCTTCATCAGGTCGAAGAGGTTGGTGCCGCCGGCAAGCAGGCGGGTGCCTTTCTCCCTCGCCAGCTGCGCCGCGTGCTCGAGCCGCTCGGCCCGCTGGTAGTCGAAGGGCCTCATGCCTCGGCTCCCGCCACGTCGCGGATCGCCGCGATGATGTTGGGATAGGCTCCGCAGCGACACAGGTTGCCGCTCATCCGCTCGCGGATTTCCTCGTCGGTGAGGGTGGGCGCGGCATCGAGGTCTGCGGTTGCGTCGCTGGGCCAGCCGGCGGCGATCTCCTTGAGCATCGCGGTTGCCGAGCAGATCTGCCCCGGGGTGCAATAGCCGCACTGGAAGCCGTCATGCGCAAGGAAGGCCGCCTGCATCGCGCCCGGCGCGGCGAGCGTGCCCAGCCCCTCGATCGTCGTCACCTCATCCCCATCGTGGGTGATCGCGAGCGACAGACAGGAATTGATCCGCACACCGCCCACCAGCACCGTGCAGGCCCCGCACTGGCCGTGATCGCAGCCCTTCTTGGTGCCCGTCAGGCCTGCCTCGCGGCGCAGGAAGTCGAGGAGGCTCGTGCGCGGGTCGGAGGGAAGCGGGTAATCCTGTCCGTTGATCGTGATCGCCATCGGGTCTCGTCCTCGTGGGCAGCGCTGGGGGTTCGAGGACGCTTGGACCGTCGCGGAGGGTTCGACGCCATAACAAATGTCATGTTCGGCGAGCGTCGCGCTTTTCGAGGCCACGTCACCGCAGTTGCGGCAGCCAGCACCAGCCCGTCCTCGAGCGCGCCGGTCGTGAGCCGGCTGTACGCGCTAATCATCCCCCGCGCGTCCGGTCGTGGCGGGGCGGCGGCGGACGGCCGACTTAGGTCCGCTCTGCCCGCCGGTCGAGCGCGCGCGCTGCCTGCACGCCGAAGGTGATGAGGAACGGAACCAGCACGAGGCTCAGCACAACCTTGGCGAGCACCTGGCCGATCATCAGGTCGGTGATGTCGAACTCGCCGTAGAAGGCCAGCGTGATGAAGATTACCGAATCGACCGCCTGGCTCAGGGCCGAGGCGATCGCGCCGCGGATCATCAGGCCGGCCGTGCTCTCGCCCTCGCCCTTGCCGCGCAGGCGGTCGAAGATCCAGATGTTGAGGAGCAGCGAGGTGATGTAGGATGCCGGGCCCGCCATCCAAACGCGCCAGGTCGAGGCGTGCACCCGCTCGAAGGCGGCGAGGTCCTCGGGGCGGAAGGCGACCATTTCGGCCGAGGCCGGCAGGTTCAGCACCAGCTGCAGGAGGATCGCCGAGAGGCCCAGTGGCAGGAATCCCCACCACACGATCCGCTGCGCCGCGCCCCGCCCGTAGAGCTGCGACAGCGTGCTCGAGATCACCACCAGCAGCAGGAAGGGGAAGATCCCGCTCTCGACCGCGAGGCCCGTCGGCCCGAGCTGCACCTGCTTGAAGGCGAGCACCCCGGCAAGCACGGTCATCCCGCCGTAGAGCAGCGTGAAGACGAACATCCCGAGCGGCATGCTGATCGCGGCGGGAGCGGTGGGGGCGTGCGGGGCGGGCGTTTCCATGCGCGGGTGCTAGAGCGCAGCGGGGCAAAAGAAAAGCATGCGCCGCCTGCGTGTCACCGGCGCAATCCGGTGCGCGCCATCGCATCGCGCTTGCAACTCGGCCCCTAAACTGCCACGCCCGGCCGTGCCGAGCGCGCGGCGGAGTGAATGCCGCGGGCCGGATCGGGTCATCTTCACACGATCAAGGGACGTCCGCCGCCGTGAACGCAAGTATCGCGTCGATCCTGCTGAGCCTTGCCGGCGTGGTCGCCATCCTCGGTATCGCGCTCGCCCTGTCCTCGGCGCCCAAGCGGATCAACCTGAGGGTGGTGGGTTCGGCCTTCGCGCTCCAGGCGGTCACCGCGCTGATCGTGCTGCGCACCGGGGCGGGTGTCGCCGTGATCGGCGGTCTTTCGAGCGGCGTGATCGCACTGCTTGACTTCTCGAAGGTCGGCATCACCAGCGTGTTCGGCCCGATGGAGAGCAATCCCTTCGCCAACACCTTCGTGATCGCCGCGCTGCCGGTGATCGTGTTCTTCGCCGCGATCGTGTCGATCCTCTACCACCTCGGGATCATGCAGCGGCTGGTGCGCTGGGTGGGCGGGGCGATCGGCTGGATTACCGGCGTCAGCAAGGTCGAGGCGCTGGGCGCGGCGGCCAACATCTTTGTCGGCCAGTCGGAAAGCCCCCTGGTGGTGCGGCCCTATCTTGCGGCGCTCAGCCCCTCGGGCCTGTTCACGCTGATGGCGGTCGGCATGGCAGGCGTCGCGGGCACCATCCTTGCTGCCTATGCGAGCTTCATCGGCACCGAGGCGGTCCCCTTCCTGCTCGCCGCCGCCTTCATGTCCGCGCCGGGCGGCATCCTGATGGCGAAAATCATCATGCCCGACGTGCCGGAGCGCGCGGGCCGCGACAAAACCATCGGCACCGCCGCGGTCTCCCGCGCCCGCAAGACCAGCGCGCTCACGGAATCGACCCGCGTCGTCATGTACGACGAGAACGGCGAGGAGGTCGAACTCCCCCAGGCGCGGATCAGCGCGGTCGGCCCCGCCGCGATCACCGAGGGCGGCCTCAAGTCCGACGAGGTGAGCGCCGCAGAGACCTTCGAGGAAGGCCAGCGCCCCGCCAATATCATCGAGGCCGCGGCGCAGGGCACGCAGACCGGCGTCAAGCTCGCCGTCGCGGTCGGCGCAATGGTGATGGTGTTCGTCGCCCTCGTGGCGCTGGCGAACGGCATGCTGGCAGGGCTCGGCACGGCGATCGTCAACCTCGCGGGGCAAGTCGGCGCGCCGCTCGACCCCGCGCTTGCAGCTTGGCTCGAGACGCTCAGCTTCCAGAAGCTGCTCGGCTACCTCTTCGCCCCTGTCATGTTCCTGATCGGCATCTCCGACTGGCAGCAGGCCCAGATCGCGGGCGGGCTGTTCGGCACCAAGATCGTGCTCAACGAATTCGTCGCCTTCATCGACCTCGGCAAGATGACCGCGGGTGAACTCACCGACCGCAGCAAGGCGATCGTCACCTTCGCGCTGTGCGGCTTTGCCAATTTCTCGTCGATCGCGATCCAGATGGCGGTCACGGGCGGCCTTGCCCCCAACCAGCGCCCGGTGATCGCGCGGCTCGGCCTCAAGGCGCTCGCCGCTGGGAGCCTTGCCAACCTGATGAGCGCGGCGCTCGCGAGCCTTTTCCTGCCGCTCTAGATCGGCTCGCCGCAGTTCCCCTTGGCAGGCCCGCAGGCGCGGGTGTAAGGGCGCGCGCATGATCGACATCGCCTCCGTCAGCCTCGCCCAGCCGCTCGAAACCATCGCCGACGAACTCGGCCGCAGCTTCGGGGAGTACGGCTTTGCCGTGGTGCGCGATCACGGCATCCCGCAGGAGCTCATCGACCGCGCCGAGGCGGCCTCCAAGGCCTTCTTCGCGCTGCCCGACGATGTGAAGCGCGCCTACAAGCTCGAGGGCGGAGGCGGGGCGCGCGGCTACACGCCGTTCGGCACCGAGAAGGCCAAGGACGCCGAGGTGTTCGACCTCAAGGAGTTCTGGCACGTCGGCCGCGATCTGCCCGAAGGCCACCCGCTCGCCGAATTCATGGCGCCCAACGTCTGGCCCGCCGAGGTCGAGGGCTTCCGCGAGACCATGAGCGCGCTGTTCAGCGCCTTCGAGACCGCGGGTGGCCGCGTGCTCGAGGCGATCGCGCTGCACCTGGGCCGCCCGCGCGATTTCTTCGCGAACAGCGTGGCGGACGGTAACTCGGTGATGCGCCTGCTCCATTATCCCCCGCTCGGGGAAGGCGCGCCCGAAGGGGCGATTCGCGCCGCCGGGCACGAGGACATCAACACCATCACCCTGCTGCTCGGCGCCGAGGAAGCCGGGCTCGAACTGCTGACGAAGTCGGGCGAGTGGCACGCCGTGGACGTGCCCGAGGGCGCCTTGGTCATCAACGTCGGCGACATGCTCCAGCGCCAGACCAACGGGCGCCTGCGCTCGACCACCCACCGGGTCGTCAACCCGCGCGGCGAGGCGGCGCGCCGGGCGCGGTACTCGATGCCGTTCTTCCTCCACTTCCGCCCCGATTTCCTGATCGAGGCGCTGCCGGAGTGCATCGAGGAAGACGGCGCGAATCCCCCGCCGCCGCCGATCACGGCGCATGATTACCTCATGCAGCGCCTGCGCGAGATCAACCTCGCCTGACCGCGTGTCAGGCTCCGTTGATCTTTCAGAAAAATTTCCTGAGCGCCGTTGCTGCGATGCAACACATGCCTCTAGAAGTCGCGCAAATGCGAGACTTTTCTGGAATTCGGAGGCTGTGACATTATGGAACCGCCGCGTAGGGGCGGAGCGTTTCATCAAACTGTGACAGAACAGTCGCTTTGCCGCAAGCGTACCGGCCTAACCGGGGCCGCATCATGCCAGTTCCGTTTTCTCTCTCTCCAGTTTTCAGGGGCTCCAACCATGAAGCTTAAGTATCTCCTTGCGGCGAGCATCGTCAGCCTGGCGGCGACGACCACCATCGCCACCCCGGCCTTCGCGCAGGAAACCACCTCGTCGGTCCGCGGCACCGTCACCGACGACAGCGGCAACCCGGTGGCCGGTGCGACCGTGACCGTGACCCACGTGCCCTCAGGCACCGTCTCGACCCAGACCACCGATGCCGAAGGCGGCTTCAACGCGGCCGGTCTGCGCCTTGGCGGTCCGTTCAGCGTCACTGTCACCGCCGACGGTTTCGAGGCCGCGAGCCAGGAGATCGGCTACCTGACCGCTGGTCAGGCTCAGCGCATCAGCGTCGCGCTGGCCCCGCAGTGCCAGACCATCGTCGTCTCGGGCACGCGCCTGCGTTCGGCGATTACCCTCGCCACCGGCGCCGCGAGCGTCCTCAGCGCCCGCGACATCCTCGGCGTCGCCAACGTCAACCGCGACATCCGCAATCTTGCCGCGCGCAACCCGCTGGTGAACCTCGACGCCACCAATGGCGGCGCGATCAGCATCGCGGGCGCCAACAATCGTTTCAACCGCTTCACCATCGACGGCGTGGCCTTCGGCGACCCGTTCGGCCTCGAATCCGGCGGCCTTGTCTCGGCGCGCGGCCCGGTTCCGCTCGACGCGATCGGCGAATTTGCCGTCGAAATCGCGCCGGTCGACATCCAGCAGGGCTTCTTCCAGGGCGGCGCGATCAACGCGCAGCTCAAGTCGGGCGGCAACCGCTTCACCTTCCTCGGCGCAGCCTACTACCAGAACGACGACCTGCGCGGCAGCCGCGCGCGCGAGCTGACCCGCATCGGCTCGTTCGATTCGCAGATCTACACCGCGCAGGTCACCGGCCCGATCATCAAGGACAAGCTGTTCTTCGCGGTGACCTACGAACGCACCCGTGAGACCGTGCCGGCCGACATCGATCCGAGCCAGCTCGGCATCACCCAGGCCCAGATCGACCAGATCGGCCAGATTGCCAAGAGCACCTACAACTTCGACACGCTCGGTGTTGCCAACGACATCGTCGAGAAGGACGACAAGCTC
>JBJTSG010000351.1:0-4159 GCA_046076505.1 Erythrobacter sp.
GATCCTCCACATCATCGGCCGGATCGGCGCGGCGGGCGGCACCGGCTACGTGATCGAATATCGCGGGGCGGTGTTCGAGGCGATGAGCGTCGAGGAGCGGCTCACGGTCTGCAACATGAGCATCGAGGCGGGCGCGCGCGCAGGCCTGATCGCGCCGGACGAGGTGACCTTCGCCTACCTCAAGGGACGCCCGATGGCCCCCAAGGGCGCGGAGTGGGACGCGGCGGTGGCGTACTGGCGCTCGCTCCACACCGACGAAGGCGCGGTGTTCGCCAAGTCGGTGGTGATTGACGCCGCCGATGTAGAGCCCAGCGTCACCTGGGGCACCTCCCCCGAGGATGTCGTCCCCATCGGCGGCCGCGTGCCGCACCCCGAGGACTTCGCCGACGAAAGCAAGCGCGTCGCCGCGCAGAAGAGCCTCGACTACATGGGCCTCACTCCCGGCACCCCGATGACCGAGGTGGCAATCGAGAACATCTTCATCGGCAGCTGCACCAACAGCCGCATCGAGGACCTGCGCGCCGCCGCCGCGGTGCTGAGGGGCCGCCGCAAGGCCGACAACGTCAAGTGGGCGATCGTCGTGCCGGGCTCGGGCCTCGTCAAGGCCATGGCCGAGGAAGAAGGCCTCGACAAAATCTTCACCGAAGCCGGCTTCGAATGGCGCGAGCCGGGCTGTTCGGCATGTCTCGGCATGAACCCCGACAAGGTGCCCGCAGGCGAACGCTGTGCCTCGACCAGCAACCGCAACTTCGTCGGCCGGCAGGGACCGGGCGCACGCACGCACCTCGTCTCGCCCGCCATGGCCGCCGCCGCCGCGGTGGCCGGGCGGCTCACCGACGTGCGCGAACTGGTGTGAGCGCGCGCACTTGCAACGCCCGCACGGCAGGCGCATGGGGAATGGCATGAGCGACAAGAAAAAGACCGGCGGCAACAAGGCCGCCCTCGGCGCGGCGGCGATCGGATCGGCGGCGGTGGCGGCAGCCCTGCTCTACGCGGGCCGCAGGTTCACCGCCAAGAAGAAGCCCTCAGAGCCGCGGCAGTCCGGCCCGATTCCCTCGGGCGAACCGCCGCAGACCGACTGAGGGCAGGTGCGCGCATGGAGCCCCTGACCCGCGTCGAAGGCCGCGCCATCCCGCTCGGCCTCAAGAACGTCGATACCGACATCATCATCCCGGCCAAGTGGCTGAAGACGATCAGCCGCGAGGAGCTTGGAAAAGGTGCCTTCGAGACCATCCGAGCCGAGCCGGGCAACGTCTTCGACGATCCCGCCTACGCGGGGGCCAACATTCTCATAGCGGGCGACAATTTCGGCTGCGGGTCGAGCCGCGAGCACGCCGCCTGGGCGCTGGGCGATATCGGCATCCGCGCGGTGATCGCGCCGTCCTTCTCGGACATCTTCTCGGGCAATGCGGTCAAGAACGGGATCCTCCCCGTGGTGCTGCCGCAGGCGGCGGTCGACCGGCTGATGGAAGTGGCCCGCGAGGGTCTCGAGATTACGGTCGATTTAGAAGCGCAGACCGTCACGACCCCCTATCAGGACCGCTTTCCCTTCGAGATCGACCCCTTTCGGCGGCATTGCCTCTTGAACGGACTCGACGAGGTGGGGCTGACGATGGCGCGGGACGAGGCGATCGGCGGGTTCGAGGCGGAGCGCAGCGCCGCCCAGCCGTGGCTGATGCGCGGCACCGCCGCCTGACAGATTTTCCGACATACAGGGAGGACTACCCATGAAAGCGATCCGCACCCACCAGACCGGCGGGCCCGAGACCCTGACGCTCGACGAGATCGACGCGCCCACGCCGGGCAAGGGCGAAGTGCTGGTCGCGGTCAAGGCCTGCGCGATCAACTATCCCGATGGGCTCATCATCCGCGACATGTACCAGTTCAAGCCGCAGCGCCCCTTCTCGCCCGGCGGCGAGATCAGCGGCGTGATCGAGGCGCTGGGGGAAGGTGTCGAAGGCTTCGCGGTCGGTGACAAGGTGCTCGCCGGGATCGGCAATGGCGGCCTCGCCGAGAAGGTCGTCGTGCCCGCGGGGCGGATGTTCAAGGTGCCGGACGGCGTCTCGTTCGAGAAAGCCGCTTCGCTGCTGATGACCTACGGCACCACCATCCACGGCCTCAAGGACCGCGGCCATATCAAGGCGGGCGACACCGTGCTGGTGCTGGGCGCGGCGGGCGGCGTCGGCCTCAGCGCGGTCGAGCTTGCCAAGGCCTATGGCGCGCGCGTGGTCGCCGCCGTTTCCTCCGAGGCCAAGGGCGACGTCGCGCGCAAGGCCGGGGCCGATGAGGTCGTGATCTACCCGCGCGAGGCGATGGACAAGGATGCCTCCAAGACGCTCGCCGATGCCTTCAAGAAGGCTTGCGGACCCGAGGGCGCGAACATCGTCTACGACATCGTCGGCGGGCAATATTCCGAGCCCGCGCTGCGCGCCATCGCCTGGGAGGGCCGCTTTCTGGTGGTCGGCTTCCCGGCAGGGATCGCCAAGATGCCGCTCAATCTCACCCTCCTCAAATCCTGCGACATCTGCGGCGTGTTCTGGGGCGCCTTCACGGCGCGCGATCCCAAGGGCTTCCACGCACAGGTAATGGAACTGTTCGACCTGATGAAGGCGGGCAAGATCGACCCGCTCGTGTCCGAGACCTTCCCCCTTGCCCGCGCGGGCGATGCCATCGCCAAGCTCGAGGCGCGCGAGGCGGTCGGCAAGCTCGTGGTGACGATGGATTGAGCGCCTCCGCGCACGATGGACTGATGCGTCCCGGGCGCGGCTTCCCGCTTGAAGCCGCGCGCTCTGCGCTTTATCGCTCCGGCTTGATCGTCACCGGAGGGACAGACACATGACCGATTTCAGGGACCGCGAGCGGGCCGAGGAAGCCCACTTCGCGCTCGAGGAAGAGACCGCCTTCCGCATCCTCGCCCGCCGCAACCGGCTGCTCGGCGAATGGGCGGCGGGGCTGATGAAGCTGACCCCGGAAGAAACCGATTCCTACCGCAAGGCGGTGGTCCAGGCCGAGTTCGAGGAAGCCGGTGACGAGGACGTGGTGAGGAAGCTCCTCGGCGATCTCACCGCCGCGCAGATCGACGTGTCGGAGGCCGACATCCGCAGCCGTCTCGCCGAAATGGCGGTCGAGGCGCGCCGCCAGCTGCTGGGCGGGGTGTGACCTCATGCCGATGAGCGCCCGCGAGATCGAGGACGCGATCCTCGCCGCCCTCCCCGGCGCGGTGGTGGAACTCACCGACCTTGCCGGCGACGACGATCACTGGGCCGCCAAGGTCACCGCCCCGCAATTCGCGGGGCTGAGCCGCGTCGCGCAGCACAAGCTCGTCTACAATGCGCTCGGCGGGCGGATGGGCGGCGTGCTCCACGCCTTGCAAGTGACCACCGCGGTCCCCACCTGATCTGCATCAACCCACCCACGAGGCCCAAGCCATCATGTCCGACGTCAATTCCCGCATCTCCGACCTCGTCACCAGCAACGACGTGGTGCTGTTCATGAAGGGCACCCCGCTCTTCCCGCAATGCGGCTTTTCGAGCCGCGCGGTGGCGATCCTCGATCATTGCGGCGTCGCCTATGAAAGCGTCGACGTGCTCCAGGACATGGAGATCCGTCAGGGCATCAAGAGCTTCTCCGACTGGCCGACCATCCCCCAGCTTTACGTGAAGGGCGAATTCGTCGGCGGCAGCGACATCATGATGGAGATGTTCGAGGCGGGCGAATTGCAGCAGCTCCTCGAACAGAGCGGAGCCACCAAGGCGGCGTAACTTTCTTGGGCGCACCCGCATCCGCGGGTGCGCTCCTCGCTCATGCGACCTGAAGGTCGCATCGCTGCGGGCGCCCGTTCGGGCTTGCGGTCTCTGCGCGACCGATGACAGCACTCTTTATGGGATTTCGCGGGGTGCTTTTCGGCTACCCTTCGCCAAGCGCGGCTTGAGTGGCACCTAGCGGCCGCCAAGCCCTCTCAAGACCTTCATCACACCCCTCTGACACCCCCGCAACACCCCCCGTTTTCGGCGGTTTTCAGCTAGCGTCCGCGCTCGTGGTGTAATTTCTGGTGGAGATTGAGGTGATCGCATGGGGTGGGGCATGCCCCACCCCATGCGATTTCGATCTCGGTGGCCACCGGGCTCATTGGTAAGGTGGAGTTTCCAGACTTCACACC
>JBJTSG010000352.1:0-10217 GCA_046076505.1 Erythrobacter sp.
GTGAGCCGCGAAGATCGCACCATCCACACCAACACCGTTGAAGGCGCGTTCTCGATCTTCAAGCGGGGTATGCGCGGCGTGTACCAGCATTGCGCCGAGCGCCACCTGCACCGCTACCTTGCCGAGTTCGAATTCCGCTACAACACTCGCACCGCCAACGGCTTCGATGATCGTCAGCGCGCTGCAATCGCGGTGCAGGGTATCGCTGGCAAGCGCCTCACCTATGAAGGGCCTCGTGCAAGCGCCTAAGCGCCCGGTGCAGCTTTGGCTTCCGGGCTTCAAACCAAGAAATCGAAGCCGATGGCGCTAAGTGACTCAATTTCCTTGGTTTAATCAAGATACTGATTCTATTGACAAAAGCGTATTGATACATCATATTGCAAGTTGGCCCTTGCTTCGGCGACCATGCTCTTGGGTAGCACCTTCCGAAAGGAATAGCTGGAGAGTGCGGGCCACTAATAATACTCTTTAAGACCGGGTGCGAATAAATCGTACTCGGTCTTTATTTTATCTTTTATAAGGGAGTATGAACGTTCGTCCCCTTGCTCCCACCGCTTTTGGATAGCCCAAGAACAATAGTCGGCCACCCATAGCAGCGGGTCTTTGCACGACTCATGAAACGCAACTTCCCACCTATCCCTTGGGAGAACTTGTTGCACGGTTTCGTTGACAGCCTCCTTGAAAGCGGCACGCGTTTTGCGTGTCCCTAAAGCCGCTGCGGTAATGAGCATTTTGTCTACGTGAGCGGCAACGCGTGGACCGACATGCTTTAGATGGTAATACCATGCTGTCTTATAAAATCGGTCTTCAGTCGTTCTCGTCTGCGGTTGTGCCTTGGATTTCTTCAAGATCGTCGCATCAATCCTGAATGGCTGTTTCGCAAGCACAGCGAACACTTCATTCCGTACTTCTTGGAGATCGGTGGTGGCATGGAGTTTGTCCCGCTCCGGCTCTCCGTTCAGACTCAAGTTACGACGAATGTGTAGAAGGTCGTCACTAATGGTCCATGTTGCTGCGGTAACTGTGGTAAGGATGAAATAATCAGACGGGCCATCCTTGCGCCCTGGCTGTCGGCGCTTAAAGGTGAAGCAACCCGCTTCGTCGGCAAAAATGTAGGCATTTGGCATGAAAGCAGAAGACACCGCCGATAAGGGCAAGAGTCAACTGGAGAAATTTAAGGACGCCGCTCGCGACCTTGCGTGCGACGACGACGAGCAGCGCTTCAAGGAGCGGCTTGGTAAGCTGGTGAGGCAGCCCCCCGCCCCTAATCCTGAAGCCGACTAGTCAGCAGGATTCTTACAGCAGGCAATGGGTGTCCGTGCGAGGCTGGATGCGGTGGACACGTTTCAACATCGAACTCTAGCCCAACCGTCCGTAGCGCCTGCGCAGCGGCGTTTTCATGCGGAGTGAGAGACGCCCGGTCACTCACTTCCAGCTTTATGCCACTTAGGGGTGGGTTCCCAATTCCCATTACCATGGGAGTTTGGACTTGCCAGCCAGCGCTATTGAATGCGGCAGTTATCGCTCTTGCCAACGGCACCGCTTCCGCTGACGCCATATCTTGAGAGATCTCGGCAAGTGCTCCTCTAAACGGATCCAGCACCTTAGCCATCTGGTCGCGCTGCTCGGCAGAAATCTGACGTGGCGCAAGTCTATTCAAACGCTCCTCAAGCGCATCCAGCCTCGCCTTTGCCTCATCGGGAGAGGCACCACTCAGCTTATCTTTGTACTCCTGAAGCTGGCGCTCCAAGAGCCCCTGAGTGCTCTCGGCATTCGTCAGGCGAGTGCTGTAGGCATAGTCAACCGCACGCCAAACCAAAGCGGTTACTAGGCCAACGGCAAGCAGAAAGGGAAACCACACGTCTTGCACGGCGGCTAACTGCTTGAGCAGGTTTTCAAACAAATCCATGGGCGGCTCATATCACACGCCCCATGGGTTTGTAAAAGACAGAATCGCCTAGGACAAGGCATCATCGGAAAACTGCGAGTCGCAACGAAGGCGGCGCTCCCTCAGGGGCGCCGCCTTCTTCGTTCTCGCATGAGGAGGAACACGCCATGGCCGACAGCGCGACCGCCCCCGTCCGCGCCCCCAGCCCGCAATGGCGCAAACTGTTCCTTGAGAAGCTCGCCAGCACCTCAAGTGTCGCCGCTGCCGCACGTGCTGCCCGGGTCAGCCAGGCACGCGCCTACCGCACCCGCCGCGCCGAGCCGGACTTCGCGCAGGCATGGCGCGCGGCCATCGCCGAGGGATACCTCAACCTCGAGCTCGAAGTGATCCGCCGCCTTCGCGAGGGCGACCTCAAAACCGAAAACGGTGACAAGTTCGACTTCGCCAATGCGATCCGCCTCATCGCCGCGCACCGCGACAGCGCCGGCCGCGGGGGCCAGAGCGAAGGCCGCAACGTCAGCATTGCCGAGGTGCAGGCCTCGATCGAGAGGAAGATCGAGGAAGTCCAGCGGCGGGTGGCCCGGCAGCGAGCGGCACAGGGCAAGGAAGCATGAGCGAACCTCATGACCGGATGCTCGAGGACGACACGGAGGACGGCGCGAAGGTGCGCCGCCTCGTCGCCGCGGAACTGAGCAAAGGCCAGCGCAACGATTACGGATACGTCTGGAATTTCACCGCTCGTCCCAATCAGCTCCCGCCGCCGGGCGACTGGCGCATCTGGATCATCATGGCCGGGCGCGGCTTCGGGAAGACCCGTTCAGGCGCCGAGTGGGTCCGCATGATCGCGGACGGCAATCCCGACGCGCGCATCGCGCTGGTCTCCTCCTCGCTCGCCGAGGCGCGAGCGGTGATGGTCGAGGGCGAAAGCGGGCTGCTGGCGATCTGCCGGCCCGAGCACCGCCCGATCTTCGAGCCCTCGCTGCGCCGCATCCGCTTCGAGAGCGGGGCACAGGCCCAGCTCTTCTCCGCAGCCGATCCGGAGTCCTTGCGCGGGCCGCAGCACAGCCATGCCTGCGGGCCAGGCGCAAAAGGAGTTCTTCATCAACGAGGCGCTGAGTATCCTCGACGCTTTGCAGCCGCGCGCGGTGACGGCTTCGCAATCCGCACCGCCCGCTAGCCCCGCGGACGGCGAGTGCTTTCGCGTGACGGCCCCGGCAAGCGGCGCGTGGTCGGGACGCGCGGACTGCCTTGCGGTGCGGGTGGCCGGCGACTGGCACTTCATCAACCCCGCATTGGGAATGGCCATCTACGACCGGGCCGGCGATCACCTGCTGGTCTACCGATCAGTATGGAAGCTTGCCCAGACACCCGCCCTGCCGTCCGCCGGGAGCACGGTCGACGCCGAGGCGCGTGCGACTCTCACCGCGCTGGTCGAGGCCCTGCAGTCCCTCGGCATTCTGGCAACAGCCACCCCCTGAACCGAAGAATGGCTGAAAACCGGGCCTTTTGTGAGACGATTTTTTGCCCGGGAGCGCATAATCGCGACATTCCTGCAACACCGTGCAGGCATTGACGGCTTGCCTCGGCCATATCGAAAAGATAGAGCCGGCCAGTGCCTCAAGTCTAATGCAAAGGGGAATTTTGGATATGCGCAAACTCGTCATTGGAATGGCGATGGCTTCGACCGCGCTGGCCACGCCCGCCATGGCCCGCGACGGCCAGTGGTACATTCAGGGTGAAGGCGGCGTGATGCTGGTCGAAGACCAGCGGCTCGACGTCAACGGTGTCAGGAACGACGCCACCGCCAATTACGGCACCGGCTACGACTTCGGCGGCCAGGTCGGCTACGACTTCGGTGCCTTCCGTCTCGAAGCCGAAGCCAGCTACCGCTCGGCTCGCGTCGATGACGTCCAGGCCGGTTCGCAAGGCCTGCAGATCGATCCGATCGGTCAGCCCGGCGGCCGCAACGGTCGTCTGACCAACCGCACTGGTCCCGCCCTAGGCGGCGTGAACGCCCTCAGCTTCATGCTGAACGGCCTGTTCGACTTCGGCAAGGACGACGGCCTGCAGGGCTTCGCCGGCGGTGGTGTGGGTGTCGCCCGTGTCGACATGGACGCCAACTTCGACCGTCGTGGTCCGGGCGCCTATAACGATTCGGACACCGGCTTTGCCTGGCAGCTGATCGCAGGCATCCGCGCCCCGATCACCGACTCGATCGATGTCGGCCTGAAGTATCGCTACTTCAATGCGCCGGACGTGAACCTGATCGATTCGATCGGCCGTACCATCAACACCGATCTGAGCAGCCACTCGATCCTGGGTAAGCTGACCTACAACGTCGGTGGCAAGGAAGAAGCTCCGCCGCCCCCGCCGCCCCCGCCGCCCCCCCCGCCGCCGCCGCCCCCGCCGCCCCCGCCGCCCCCGCCGCCTCCGAAGGTTGCGTGCAACACCGGCCCGTACATCGTGTTCTTCGACTTCGACAAGTCGGACATCACGGCCGAAGCCGCCCGCATCCTCGACAGCGCCGCAACGGCTTACGCGAACTGCGGTACCGCCAACGTCATGCTGGCCGGTCACACCGACCGCGCGGGTACGCCGAAGTACAACATGGGCCTGGCCCAGCGTCGTGCCGACTCGGTCAAGACCTACCTCGGCGGCCGCGGTGTCCCGGCTGCTCGTATGACCACCCAGGCGTTCGGTGAATCGAAGCCGCGGGTTCCGACCGCCGACGGCGTGCGCGAAGCGCAGAACCGTCGCGTGGAAGTGACCTACGGCCCGGGCTCGGGCATGTAAGCCCAGGTTCCAACGGAACAAGAAGAGGGGCCGGAGCAATCCGGCCCCTTTTTTGTTGCCCGTCGTCTGCGCGCCGGGAGACGCTCTTGGCGAGGCGCGACCGCAGGCTGCCGAGCAAGACGCAGCGAACGAGACGATGGCAGTCCCGCAGCGAGCAGATGGCACTGAGCGGAGCCCGTCAGCGCCGGATCGACGAGTTTCGTTCTTGGCGGAGTGAGCCGGCTGGCCACCTAAGTAGGGAGGTGGCCATCGGCGGTGTCGCTCAGCCCGCTGTAGCAGCCGCAGCGCGTTCGGCGATGGTCGCCTCGGCCCTGGGCAGGGCGTGGTAGGCGTAGATCAGGAGCGCCATCGCCACCGGCGCCACGCCGATAAGCGACAGAACCCCGGTCCGCATGCTCCCGCTGATCTCGGAAACCTGCCCGACCATGTAGGGCCCGAGCGCCAGCCCCACGAGCGTCGTCGCGAGGAAGAAGGACGCGGTAGCCGTGCCCCGCATGCGCGGCAGGACGAGGTCCTGAGTCGTCGCTGCCGCTGCACCAAGAGCCGTTGCGGCGAACGTCACCGCCAGGAAGTTCATCACGTAGAACAGCAGCGTGTTCTGGGTGGTGAAGCCGATCCAGATCGGCGCGATCGGCGCAAGCACGCCGAACATCACCACTAGAATACGCCCGGCGGGGTTCCGCCCGCGCAGCCAATCGGACATCCGCCCGCCGAGGATCACCCCCAGAAAACCCGCGACCGCACCGAATCCCCCAAGCACGAAGGCCAGTTCGCCCTTTGGCAGCTTCATCACCGTCTCGGCGAAGAAGGGTCCCCAGAACGCCAGCGCATAGGCGACGAGCGAAACGAGCCCGTAGCCCAGGGCCGTGCAGATGAACGCGGGCGTCCCCCAGATCAGGCGGAAGGTCGCCGGGTCGCGCTGCCTTAGCGTGCTCGCCCACGAGAAGACCGCGTAGTAGCCGAAGGCGACGGAGGACCACTGCGGGAAGTTCCCCGTCAGCCTGATCATCCCACACGCGAAGCCGGCCATCGCAGCCGCCATAACGATGTTGATCAGAACGGCCTTCGTACCCCGCTGAGCGGCATGGAACAGCGTGAGGGGCGGCAGCAGCATCGACAGATCGAACAGGAAATCGATCAGCGGGTGCCGCTCACCGCTCGCGCTGTCCGCCTGCCGTGCCGGTTCGCGCAGCGATGCCACCCACAGCGCCAGCAGCACCCCGGGCACCCCGACAGCGACGAAGGCGGCTTGCCAGCCGACCAGCCCGGCCACGCCGCCGCCCGGATAGGTCGCGTCCCACGCCTTGGAGATCGTCGCGCCGATGAACAACGACACCCCTCCGCCGAGATAGAGTCCCGAAGAATAGATCGCGAGCGCCGTCGCGCGCTGGCGCGAGGGGAAGTAGTCCGAGATCAGCGAATAGGCCGTCGGGCTCGCCGTCGCCTCGCCCACCCCGACACCCATGCGCGCGACCGACAGTGTCAGGGCATTGCGCGCGATACCGGAGAGGGCCGTCATCAGCGACCAGAGCATCAGGCCGATGGTCAGCAGCCGCACCCGGTGCCAGCGGTCCGCCAGGCGGCCGAGCGGCACGCCGAACAGCGCGTAGAAGACTGCGAAGGCAGCGCCTCCCAGAAAGCCTAGCTGGTCGTCGGTCAGGTCGAGGTCGCGCTTGATGTCGACTGCCAGGATCGAGAGAATCTGGCGGTCGATGAAGTTGAGGATGTAGACGACGACCAGCACGCCGAGGACGTACCAGCTGTAGGCCGAGGCAGGCTGCTCGCTGCGATCCTCAGCCGCGGTGGTGGTGTCGCTCAATTGTCAGATTCCTATCCCGTTGTCGGCCTCGCAGCCGATCACTGTGCATAGGGGGTGCTATCGACAATCCCGGCCTCGGCAAAACCCTTTTTCCTGAGGCGGCAGGAATCGCACAGCCCGCAGGCGGTGCCCTCCGGCGTCGGATCGTAGCACGACCAGCTCCACGCCGGGTCGAGCCCCAACCGAGCGCATTCGCGCGCGATGCCGGCCTTGGTCATGTGCTGGAGCGGCGCATGGATCGTGAAGGGCGCGCCCTCTACCCCCGCTTTCGTGCCGAGCCGCGCGGTCTCGACGAAGCTCGCGATGAATTCCGGACGACAGTCGGGATAGCCCGAGTAATCGAGCGCGTTCACGCCGATGAACACGTCGCGCGCGCCCGCCGCTTCCGCGCAGGCCGTGGTCAATGCCAGGAACACGAGGTTGCGCGCCGGCACATAGGTGACCGGGATGTCCTCGCCCACGCCGGCCTTAGGCACGTCGATGGCATCGGTCAGCGCGGAGCCGCCGAAGGCGCGCAGGTCCAGCGCGATCTGCGTGTGCCGGGCAAGGCCCAGCCGCGCGGCGATGCACGCGGCCGATTGCAGTTCGAGCTTGTGGCGCTGGCCGTAATCGACCGTCAGCGCATGGACCGCGAAGCCGGCCTCCTGTGCAAGGGCAGCCGTCACCATCGAGTCGAGCCCGCCGGACAGCAGCACCACGGCGAGCGGCTTGTCAGCGGTCGGTTCGGAAGCGCTCATGGCGCGGCCCTAACACGCGCGCGCGCAAAGGCAATCAGGGGGAGTTCAGCACGCGCCTGTGCGACGCCCTTCGGCAGTGATCTCGAACGGCATGCCATTGTAGATGCCCTGGCTTTCGAGCTGCACCAGCGCGGCCGTCTCCTTGCGGATGCTGGTCCGGCCATAGCCGTTGCCGGGACAGGTGTATTGCACCGTGACCCGCGCGGCCCCATCCTCCACGACATACTGGCTGCAGCCGCTTTCGCGGTGCATGAGCTGGATCAGCTCGGCACCGGAGCGCACGCAGATCCTGCGTTCGGGCGCCCCGCCGCGCGGCTTGATCGTCCACTCGCCCTTGGACAGCGTTCCGAGCATGGCGAGCCCCTCCCCTTGGGCGAGCCCGGGCGCGGCCACGGACAAGACGCCCCCGGCCGCGACCGCTGCCAAGGCGAGCATGTGCTTCGATGTCCCGGTTCGCTTCGTCATTCTCGTCCTTCTGCCAGCGTCCTTGGGAAGCGGCTTGCACGAATTGGTCGATTTTTCCCGTCTCGTCGATTTATGCGCCTGCATCTCACAGCGCGAGTTCGAACTTGCGCGAGCAAAAGGCGCAATCGACGGCAATGATCCCGTCCTCGCCGCGCATCTCCTCCTGTTCCTCGGGGGGGAAGCGGGCGATGATCGATTCGTAATGCGCGATGCTGCAGCGGCACCCGCGGCTCAGCACCGCGCCCGGCTGGACGCGCACTTCCTCCTCTTCATGGAACAGGCGCCACGCGATAGCTTCGAGTGAGAGCGAGGGATCGAGCAGCTCGTCTTGGCCGATCGTGCCGCCGAGGATCGCGACGTGCTCCCAATCGGGATGATCCATGCGCACGTGGAGCCGCTCGCGCCCCTCCTCGCCGTCGGGAAGATGCTGGATCAGGATGCCCGCTGCGGTGCGCCCGCGAGCCTGCGCGCGGCTGGCGACGCGGATCAGCGTCGGGATCTGCTCGGACTGGCTGAAGTAGCTCTCGCAGGCCGCGGCGAGGCTATCGCCTTCCAGCGGCACGATCCCCTGGTAGCGCTGGCGCCCTTCGGTTTCGAAGGTGATCGCGAGGTAGCCCTCACCGAACAGTGCCGCGAGCGACGGGTTCGCGCCGAGCTTCGCCAGCCGCTCCGCATCGAAATCGGAATAGCCGCGCACCGCACCAGCGCGGTAGTCGCACACCAGCAGGCTCACGATGCCGCCCTGCGTCTGCGCCTGGAGCGTCATCTGCGCGTGCTGGCCCTTGAGCAGCCCGCCCATCAGCGCGCCGAGCACCAGCGCCTCGCTTAGGAGGTGGGTGATGGGCGCCGGGTAGTTGTGCGCCGAGAGCACCTCCTCGAGCACGCCCTCGAGCCGCACGATGCGCCCGCGCGCATTGCGGCCCGGCAGGGTGAAGCCCAGCAGGGTGTCGGAAAAGGTCTCGGCCGTCGCGGTGGTATCAATCATCGAGGGCCATATGGGGAGCCTTCGTGTCAGGCGAAAGACCCCTTGCCCGGTCGGATCAGTCGCCGAGCAGCCCGAACGCCCACAGCAGCACCGACTTCTGCGCGTGGATGCGGTTCTCAGCCTCGTCGAAGACCACCGACTGCGGCCCTTCGAACACCTCCTCGCTGACCTCCTCCCCGACATGCGCGGGCAGGCAGTGGAGGAAGACCGCATCGCGCTTCGCGAGCGCCATCAGCGCAGGGTTGACCTGGTAGGGCGCCATCGCCGCAAGCTTTTCCTCGGCATGGGCCTGACCCATCGAGATCCAGGTGTCGGTGACGATCACATCCGCGCCCTTTGCTGCCGCCTGGGCGTCCTGAGTCAGCGTCACCGTGGCCCCGCCCGCGCGGGCGAGGTCGACGAAGGCCGGATCGGGCTCGTAACCCGCAGGCGTCGCCACGCGGACGTTGAACTTCATCAGCCCGGCGGCCTCGAGGATCGAGTGCAGCACGTTGTTCCCGTCACCAAACCACGCCACCTCGAGGCCCGGAAGCGCCTTGCCGTGCTCGATCACCGTCAAGAGGTCGGCGACGATCTGGCAAGGGTGCGACATATCGGTGAGGCCGTTGATCACCGGCACCGTGGCGTGCGCCGCCATTTCCTCGATCTTGGTGTGATCGTCGGTGCGCAGCATGATGCCGTCGACCATGCGGCTGAGCACGCGCGCGGTGTCGGCGATGCTCTCGCCGCGCCCGAGCTGGCTCGATCCCGAATCGAGCAGCAGCACCGTGCCGCCAAGCTGGCGCATTGCGATGTCGAAGCTGACGCGGGTGCGGGTCGAGTTCTTCTCGAACACCAGCGCCAGCACGCGGCCCGCGAGCGGCGCGTCGGCATCGGGAGCGCCCTTGGGCAGCCCCGCGCGCGCCGCCTTGCGGTCGATCGCGTCGTTGATCATCGCGGCAATCGCGTCACCCCCGGCATCGCCGAGATCGAGGAAGTGCTTCATGCCGCCTCAGGCACCTTGAAGCTCGCCGCGCCGGCCGAGAGCTTGTCGAAGAACTCGTCGATCTCCGCGTCGCCGATCACCAGCGGCGGGATGATGCGGATGGTGTTGTCGCCCGCAGCCACGGTCAGCAGCTGATGGTTGTCGCGCAGGTGCACGTAGAAGGGGCGGCTTTCCATCTTCATCTTGAGGCCGAGCATCAGGCCCTTGCCGCGCACCAGTTCGAAAAGCTCGGGGTAGTTGCCGATAAACTGCTCAAGCCGCGCGCGCAGGCGCTCTCCCTTATCGGCCACGGAGGCGAGGAAAGCGTCGTTGGCGACCGCTTCCATCACCGCCGTCCCTGCCGCCATGGCGAGCGGGTTGCCGCCATAGGTCGATCCGTGGGTGCCGAAGGTCATGCCCCGCGCGGCCTTTTCGGTGGCGATGCACGCGCCGAGCGGGAAGCCGCCGCCGATGCCCTTGGCGGTGGCGAGGATGTCGGGCTCGATCCCGTAATGCTCGTAGGCATAGAGCTTGCCGGTGCGCGCGACGCCGCACTGCACCTCGTC
>JBJTSG010000353.1:0-8268 GCA_046076505.1 Erythrobacter sp.
GCGGGCGGTTGCCCTTGCGGCCCTGCGGGCCGGTCGCAAAACTGACAAGGAAAGCCCTCGCTTTTGCGGGGGTTTTCTTTTGCCCGGGCCGTGGCATCACTGGCGTCACGCAAGGAGAGGGACCCTTATGACCGACTACACCCAGATCATCGTCACCAAGGCGGACGGCATCGCCACCATCACCTTGAACCGCCCGGAGAAGATGAACGCCTACACCCGCACCATGGGGCAGGAGATCATGGCGGCGATGGATGACATCGACGCCGACGACGCGATCCGCGCGGTGATCTTCACCGGCAGCGGCGAGCGCGCCTTCTGCGCCGGCGCGGACCTCACGCCGGAAGGCGGGGGGCACGTCTTCTCCGACCCGACCGAGGTGGCCGACCTCTCCGATCCCAAGGTGCGCGACGGCGGGGGACTGCTGACGCTCCGCCTGTTTGAATCGAAGAAGCCGCTCATCAGCGCCTGCAACGGCGTCGCGGTGGGCGTCGGCGCGACGATGCAGCTGGCGATGGACATCCGTCTTGCGAGCTCCACCGCGCGCTATGGCTTCGTCTTCGCCCGGCGCGGGATCGTGCCCGAGGCGGCCTCGAGCTGGTTCCTGCCGCGCATCGTCGGCATCGCCCAGGCCTTGGAGTGGTGCTACACCGGCCGGATCTTCGACGCCGAGGAGGCGAAGGCTGGCGGCCTCGTCCGCTCCATCCACGCGCCCGAGGATTTGCTCCACGCGGCGCAATCCCTCGCCCGCGAGATCGCCGAGAACACTTCGGCGATTTCGGTCGCCATGACGCGGGCGATGATGTGGCGTCTCGCCGCCGCGGACCACCCGATGGAGGCGCACAAGATCGACAGCCGTGCGATCTACCGCCTCAGCCGGGGCGCTGACGCCAAGGAGGGGATCGCGAGCTTCCTCGAGAAGCGCCGCCCGATGTATCCGGGCAAGGTCAGCGCCGACATGCCCGATTTCTACCCCTGGTGGGATGCGCGCCCCTATGCGTGACGGAAGCGGGGGCGCCGGCGAGCTGGCGGGGTTCCTGCCCTACCAGCTCTCGGTTGCCTCCAACGCGGTGAGCGCGCTGATCGCGGAGCGCTACCGCAAGCGCTTTGGCCTCAAGATCGCCGAGTGGCGGGTGATGGCCGTGCTCGGCGATGGCGGCAACATGACCCAGCGCGACCTCACCGAGGCGACGGTGATGGACAAGGTCGCGGTCAACCGCGCGGTCAAGGTGCTCGAGGAGCGCGGGCTCGTCGCGCGGGTGCCGAACCCGGAGGACGGGCGCTCGCACCTGCTTGCGCTGACGGGGGAGGGGCGGGGCATCCACGCCGAGGTGATGCCGCTCGCCCGCGCGACCGAAGCCGACCTGCTGGCGGGGCTCGGGGCCGGGGAGGAGGCGCTGCTGCGCCGTCTGCTCGCGGGCCTGCGCGCACGCGCCACCGAACTCGCCTTGCCGATGCAAGAGGGGCCGGAGCAAGGCTGAAAGCCCCGCTCCGGCCCCTGGTCGTGCCGATTGGCCTCGGGTCGGACGACTTAGTGGACGAGGTTGTCGGAGATCGAGCAGGCTGCGGGTCCGAGAATGACCACGAACAGCACCGGCAGAATGAACACGATCAGCGGCACGGTCATGATCGCCGGCAGGCGCGCGGCCTTTTCCTCGGCGCGCATCATGCGCTCGTTGCGGAATTCGGCCGACAGCACACGCAGCGCCGAGGCGAGCGGCGTCCCGTAGCGTTCGGTCTGGATCATGGTCGTCACCACGCCTTTCACCGCTTCGAGGTTCACGCGGTAGGCGAGGTTGTTGAAGGCGTGCTTGCGCTCGTTGAGGAACGACAGCTCGATCGCGGTGAGCGCGAATTCGTCGCCCAGTTCCGGATAGGCGCGGCCCAGTTCCTTGGCGACCCGGTTGAAGGCGGCGTCGACGGTGAGACCGGCCTCGGCGCAGATCACGAGGAGGTCGAGCGCGTCGGGCAGGCCCTTCTGGATTTCCTTGGTGCGCTTGGTCGCCTTGTTCTTGAGGTAGATTTCCGGGCCCTTGTAGGACAGGAACACGCTCATCGCGAAGGCGAACAGCCGGGTCATCGGGCCCCAGTCGGGCCAGAAGTTCACGACGTAGATCAGCAGGCCCATCAGGCCCCCGACGACGATCGGCGCAATGGCACGCGCACCGATGATGATGACCGCCAGTTCCTTGTTGCGGTAGCCCGCGTGCGCCAGCTTCTGCTGGATCGTCTTGAGCTGGCTTTCCTGGAGGACGTTGAGCCTGCCGAGGCTGTCCTTGACCTTCTCGGTCGTGTCGGTGCGCCGCACCAGGCTGGTGCGCTTCTTGCTGGCGGACGTGACGATCCCCGCCTTGAGCTGCTCGCGCCGGGCTTCGAGCGCCTTGACGCGCTTGGCCATCGGGTCGCGGATCGTGACGGCGGCGTAGATCGCGAGCATCACCGCGAAGGCGGCGAGCCCGGCGAGCAGGGTGCCGACGACGATGACGTCGAAACCGAGGATATGCGGGCCTTGGGGCTGGTTCATCATGGTCGTTATCCCCCCGCCTCAGATCTCGAAGTTGATCATCTTGGACATCATCCACACCCCGATGCCCATCCACACGCCCGCGCCGAGGCCGGTGGCGATCAGGCGGTCGTCGACGAAGAACTTGCCCATGTATTCGGGGTTGATCACCATGATCGCGCCGAACACGAAGAACGGCAGCGAGCCGACGATATAGGCGGACGCCTTGGATTCCGAGCTCATCGCCTTGATCTTCAGCTTCATCTGGGCACGCTGGCGCAGCACGTTGGCAAGGTTGGACAGCGTCTCGGCGAGATTGCCCCCGGTCTCGCGCTGGATCGCGAGCGTGATCGTGAAGAAGTTGAACTCGGCGATCCCGAGCTTGTCGGCGGTGTCCTGGAGGGCGTCCTCCATGGTCTTGCCGACCTTGATGCGGTCGATCACCGTCTTGAATTCGTAGCCGACCGGGCCGGGCACTTCCTGCGCGACGATGCCGAGCGTCTCGGTCACGGGCAGGCCCGAGCGCAGGCCGCGCACCAAGAGCTCGATCCCGTCAGGGAACTTGCTGATGAAGGCATTGGTGCGCTTGTTGATGAGCCAGTTGACCGCCATGTGCGGCAGCCCCGCGCCGACCAGCAGGCCGACGCCGAGCGAGAGCATCGGGGCGCGCGAGAAGCTGAACACCAGCAGCCCGACGCCAGCCATCAGACCGAGGGTCGCGTAGAGGTAGCCGCGGACCGTCCAGTCCTTGCCGGTGCGGTTCAGGCGCATCGCGAGCGCCTCGGCGCGCGAGCCGGAGCCGGCGACCTTGTAGGTCTTGGGCTTGCGGGCGGCGATCGCACGCTTGAACTGCGCGTCGACCTTGGCGTCGAGGCTCTCCGAGTGGCGGTAGCGCACCGCCTGCATCCGACGCTTCTGCGCCTTGCCCGCGTTGGACCCGGTAGCCAGCAGGTAGCCGAAGACGAGCACGGCGAAGATCGCCAGCGTGATGATCAGGGTCTGGAAGAAGTCCATGCCGCCTATTCCTGCTCAGTTTGCCGCCACCGCCCGGAGGCGGCGGTCCTGCCCGTCGTCGTCTTCGCCGGCGCGGATCACTCCGCGTTTTCGGCCGGCGCCTTGTCCTTCTTGGCGAGCAGCGACTTCAGGTCGAAGTTGCCCAGCAGCGACTTCTTCTCGCTGCCGCCCGAAGCGGGATCCTCGGCGCTCACGCCCATGATGCGCTCGGCGATCTGGCGGATTGCCGCGGTCGCCTTGCTCGAGCGGTTGGCATCGACGAAGACCTGACCCAGCTTGGCCGCGTTCGAGGCCGCCTTGATGTCATAGGGCACCACGAAATCGACCTTGCGTTCGATCGAGGCTTCGAAATCGGCCTTGCTGATCTCGGCGACACCGGGTTGCACCTTGTTGGCCACGACCATCGGGTGTGCGTGGCTCGCATTCGACTTGAGCCACGAGAGCAGCCGGATCGTGTCGCGCGCCGAGGCGAGGGTGAGCTCGCAGGTTAGCACCACCAGATTCACGTCTGCCAGAAGCTGCGGGAAGTTGATCAGCATGTTGCGCGGCAGGTCGATGACCGTCATCTCGAAAGCCTGACGGAACTCGTCCTCCAGCTGCACGAAGGCCGAACCATCGGTCATCAGCGGCTGGTTGATCGGGGCTTCGGCCGACAGGATCGACAGGTTGTCGCCCGCACGCACCATCGCGCGTTCGATGAACAGGGGATCGATGCGGCTCGGGTTCTCGATCGCGTCGGTCAGGCCCCGGCCCGGTTCGAGGTCGAGCGCGAGCGCGCCGGTCCCGAAATGCACGTCAAGGTCGAGCAGCGCGGTCGGCGCCTTGTGCACGTCCGAGAACAGCCACGCGAGCGAGGTCGCCAGCGTCGAGGCGCCAACGCCGCCGCGGGTGCCGACGACCGCGGTCGAGATGTGACGCTTGGCCGAATCCGCGTCGCCTGCCTTGGGGCTCATGAACACCGCGAGCGCCTGGTTCAGGGCGTCATGCACCTGCTGCGGCGACAAGGGCTTCAGGAGGTAGTCGTGGATCCCGCTCGAGAGCAGGTCGCGGTAGAGGCGCACGTCGTTGACCTGGCCGATGGCGATCACCACCGTGCCCGGCTCGCACACCTCGGCAAGGGCGTTGATGTCGTTCAAGGGATCGCCGCTTTCCGACAGGTCGACCACGAGGATCGCCGGCGAGGCGCTCACCGAGAGCGACTGGACCGCGTTGCGCAGGCCGCCCTTGTTGCATTTCTCCGGCTGCCAGCCGAGCTCGATCACGACCGGACGCAGCACGTCCAGCGCGTTGTCGTCGCAGATATAGGCCGAGAACGGGTCGCGGTTGCCGGGCAGGCGCGATTTCCAGGGTGCATTCATGGCTCAGTTACCTCCGCTGCCGGCCGTGCCGGGATCCTTGAGCTCGCCCGCGCCGGTCGGCGCCCGGTCACGATAGGTCGAGATCGCCTTGTTCGAGGTGGCGATAACGGTCTCGTCCTTGCCCTTCTTGCCGGTCAGCAGGTCCTGCGGATCGGCGATCATCGCGGCCATGTTGCTGTTGACCGCGCAGCCGTAGCCGGAGCTCAGGCCGTTTTCGTAGTTCATGTCGGACTTGGCCGACCAGTCGGGGCAGCCCGGCACGTTGGCGCTCGAGCGGGTGATGACCACGCGCGCCTGGCCCGGCTGGAGATAGCCCGGGGTGATCGGCGCCGCTTCGGCGATCATCAGCCCGTAGCGCGCGGCAAGGTCGCGCACCGCGGCGGCCACCGCCGGGTTCTGCCCGGGGTTCTCGATCGCGATGCGGTCGCCGTAGCGCAGGTTCAGCGTCTCGAACCAGCCGGTGATCCGCTGCTGCTCGGAGACCGGCAGGCCGCCCGGCGTGGTGTTCACGTCGAGCGTCATGTTGGTCCGCTCGACCACCGGCTGCTTGACCGAATAGAGCGAGGTGTTGGTCGGCATGCCGCCGCAGCCGGCAAGGCCGAGGCCGGTCGCCAGCACCAGAGCGAGCTTCAATTGTCGTGCATGGGGCATCGCAGTCACCTTTCTCACGTTAGAGGCTGAAGCCCGGCGCCGGGGCGGCCGCGGCGCTCTTGGGTTTGCGGGTCTTGCGCTCGGCCTGGCGCGGCTCGACGGGCTGCGTGGGCAGGATGCCCTTGGGCTCGACGGCGCTCACCGCGGGGACGGGCGCGTCGGGCTGGGCGGCCTTCGGACCCGGGCGCTGCTCGCCCGACTTGCCGTCGTTGTTCTTGAAGCCCAGGAACTGGTCGAGCTCGTTGGCCGAATGGTAGCCGTCGGTCGGCAGCTTGATGTCCTTCGCGTCGACCGGCTTCACAAGGTAGGGCGTGACGATGATCACCAGCTCGGTCTCGCCCTTGCGGAACTGCCGGCTGCGGAACAGGTTGCCGAGGATCGGCACGTCGCCGATGCCCGGGGCCTTGTCGATCTGGCTCTGCGAGCTGGCGCTCATCAGGCCGGCGATCATGAAGCTCTGGCCCGAACCCAGCTCGACCGTCGTTTCGGTGCGGCGGGTGGTGATGGCCGGAACCTGGAAGCCGTTCAGGGTGATCGCGCCCTGCGTCGAGAGCTCGGAGACTTCCGGGCGCACGCGCATCGAGATGCGGCCGTTCGACAGCACCGTCGGGGTGTAGGCGAGGCTCACGCCGAACTGCCGGAACTCGATCGCCACCTGGCCGAGGCCCTGCGAGATCGGGATCGGGAATTCGCCGCCCGCGAGGAAAGTCGCGGTCTCGCCCGACAGCGCGGTGAGGTTCGGCTCGGTCAGCGTGGTGACGAGGCCGAGGCGTTCCGACAGGTCGAGCGCGCCGAGCATGTCGAGGCCGAACAGCTTGCCGATCCCGGAAAGGGTGGTCTTGCCGTTGCTGTTGACGCCCGCGCCGAGCAGGTCCTGGGTCTTGATCGAGCCGTCGGCGTTCAGCACCAGGTTGCCGAGCGCGTCGAGCACCGGGATCTTCTGGATCGGGTTCTGCACCCCGTTGCCGACTGCGAGCGGACCGTTGACGCCGAAGGTGCCGGTCACCTGGTTGCGGCCCTGGCCGACGCCGAAGCGGAACCCGCCGGTGCCGTCGAAGGTCTGGAGGTTGCCGCCGATCTCGCGCAGCAGGCTGCGGCTCACTTCCGCGAACTTGACGTTCAGGTTGACCTGCAGCGGCGTCGCGGTCTTGAGGCGGCTGATGACGTTGGCTTCCTTGCCGAGGAAGGCGGTGACGAGGCGCTCGGCCTCGGCCGCGTCCTCGGGGGCGCCCACGGTGCCGGTCAGCAGCACGGTGTTGGTGCCCATCGTCGACACGCTGACCTTGGCGTCCGGCATCGCCATCGCCAGCATCTGGTCGAGGCTGCCGATGTTCGAGCCGACGCGGATGTTGGCCGAGAAGATGATGTCGCCGGCCGCGTTGCTGGCGTAGACCGTGGTCTCGCCGCCCGCCTTGCCGAACACGTAAAGCTGGCGCTGCGACTTCACCTGGACATCGGCGACCGCGTCATTGGCGACGAACACGTCGGTCATGTTGCCCGGCACCGTCACCAGCTCGCCCTTGCCGATCGACAGGACGATTTCCTGCGCCGGGCGGACGACCTGCTGCGCGGTGGCGGTCGCCGCCGGCATCGCCGCCATCGGCACCGCGGCGAGCGCGGCGACCAGCAGCTTGGTCTTCAACTTGCGTGTCATGGGTTGTCCCCCCTCGAAGAATTTCGGCATGATCCCTGTCGTCCTCAGAAGGCCAGCGTCGCGCCGGCGGCGGGCAGGGTCTGGCCGGCGCGGCGGATGCCGCTCGCCTGGCCCGAGAGCACGGCACCGGTCTTGGCGCTGACGCTCTCTTCGGTGGTCTCCTTGCCGCGGGTCACGCGGACGCTGGGACCGGTGTAAACCTTGGCGGCGGGCGCACCCGGCAGCGCGGCGGCGGCAGGGGCCGGAGCGGCGGGTGCGGCCGGGCCTTGCGCGCCGCCCTTGCTCGGCATGCTCGAACGCTGGAAGCGCGACACGTCGGCCCCCGTCACGAAGCTTGCGCCCTTGTCCATCGGCTGTCCGGCCGCGGCCTTGAGCAGCTTCTCTTCCTGCTCGGGCGTGGCGCCTGCCGGGATCTGGACGTTGCCCGAAGCCAGCGCCTTCTCGAGATCCGCCGGGGTGTCCGACAGCGAGCGCAGCACGAGGCTGATCTGGCCGATGGTCTGCGCCACCGCGATCTTCTCGGCGATCTTGGGCGTCACCTCGAGGGTGACCGTGCGGAATTCGGCGACCTGGGTCTTGCCGTTCTCGTCGACAGTCTTCTCGACCGTCTGGTCGGTGGCGAGGACGCACAGGTTGCGCAGCACCGTCTCGGCGGTGCGCAGCGGCTCGTCGCCGCCCTTGCCGCCGATCTGCTGGGTCAGCACGAGGTCGACGCGGTCGCCGGCGAAGACGAAGCCAGCAACGCCCGTGGTCGCGGACACCGGCACGGTGACGGCGCGCATCCCCGGCCCGAGCGCGGCGGCGAGGAAGCCGCGGTCGCCCGGCGCGACCAGCGCGCCCTGAGTGACCGGCTCGCCGGCGGTGATCGGATAGCGCACGACGGTGCCGAGCAGCTTGTTCATGTCGGCCTGGCCGTCGATGAAGTAGGCTTCCTGCACCAGCTCCTTGGGCCACGGCTGGAAGCCCAGCGCATCGGCGGTGATGATGGTGCCCGCGGGCAGCGCGCGCTTGGCGACGAGGACCTTGGGACCGGTCGGCACAGCGGCCTCGGCCTGAGAGGCCGTTTCGAAAGGGGTTGAGCGGCTGAGGTT
>JBJTSG010000354.1:0-9016 GCA_046076505.1 Erythrobacter sp.
GGCGGCCCATGGGGAGGAAGGCGTAGCGATCCATGATGAAGCCGTTCACCAGCTTCAGGCTCCACGGCAACGCGGTGAAGGCGGCGACGGAGCCGATGTCGGCGGCGCTCGCCCCGCGCACCGCCATCCACGCGGGCACGGCGAACCACATGAGGCCGACCGGCATGCCTTGGCCCACATAGAGGATGAAGAGCGTGAAGAACCGCAAGGGCCGGCTGCGCTCGAGCACCAGCCGCCCCGCGCCGCGCGCGCCTGCCTCCATGTCCTCCGCCCCCATTTCGCGCCGTGGCCCCACAAGCCCGGTCTTATCGCGCAGAATGAACGGTTCGTCGCAGGCTGGCAAGAGCGCTTGGCATCGCCGGAGTGGCCGATTTGGCCCATCATGGGTCCAGAGCCCCTCCAGGCCCCTTTCACACCCCTGCCAGACCCCTCCCACACCCTTCTTGAACCCCTGCTTGCCGTGGGAAACAGGGCACCTCGGTCAGGATTCGCGCACCAGCTGGGGTTTGGGGAACTGGCGCGTCGGGCGGATCACGATGATCGCGACGCCCGCCAGCGCCATCGTCCCGCCGACGATCAGCGGCCAGTGGATCGTGTCGCCGGTCAGCAGCGTGCCGAAGGCGATGGTGAGCAGCGGGGTGAACAGCGTGAGCGGCACCACGAGGTTGGCGTCATAGCGCTGGAAGAGCTGGAAATAGGCCGAATGCGCGCCGACGGAAACGACCACCCCGGCGAAGAGGACGCAGGCGGTCACGGCGAGCGGGGCAGAAGCAACCACCTGAAATTGTCCGTTTTCGAGACTCAGCGTCGCCGGCAGCATGACCGCGAGGGAGGCCACCCCGGCCCACGCCTGGAGCGTCGCCGCCCCGATGTCGAGCCGCTTGACGAACACCGAGGCGAAGGCGCCGATCAACACCCCGGCGAAGGCGAATCCGAGGCCGACCGGGTCGCTCGAGCCCGAGGGCACGCCGATCGCCAGCGCCACCCCGCCGAGCGCCAGCGCCATGCCGACCCCGCGCCGCCAGCCGACCTCCTCGCCGAGGAACAGGATCGCGAACAGCACGGTGAGCGGCGCACCCGAGAGGTTGACGATCCCGACGGCAGAGGGGCTCGCGGTTTGCAAGCCGATGAATTGCAGGCCGAAACTCCCGCCGGTGATGGCGAAGCCGATGAGCAGCACCAGCGGCAGCCGTTCGGGGCGCCCGCGCAGCAGCAGCGGGAACAGCACCGCGACCACCGTCGCAGACCGCATCGCGGTATAGAACAGCGGCGGCACGCCGAGGCTCGACACCGCGATCTTGCTGACCACGACGTTCATGGCCCAGGCGACATTGCAGAACAGCATGATGCCGAGCGCTGAGAGGGGAAGGCTCTTGGGCATCAGGTGGCAGGTGGGCCGAACACCTCGTTGGCAACCTCCTCGGGCAATCCGCCGCGCAGCTCCTCGCGCCACACGGTCGCGACCGCGTCGGACGGCGCGCGCCAGTCACCGCGCGGGCTGAGCGCGCCGGCCGAGGAGACCTTGGGCCCGTTGGGCAGCGCCGAGCGCTTGAACTGCGAAAAGCCGAAGAACCGGGCGCAGAACTTGTCGAGCCAGCGGGAGATGGTGAGGAGGTCGTAGGCGTTCTTGCCCTCCATCGGGAAGCCCGCGGGCCACATGCCGACAGCAGCATCCTTCCACGCATGCCAGGCGAGGAAAGCGATCTTCGAGGGCCGGTCGCCGAAGCGCACCATATGGTGGAGGAAGAAGTCGTTGAGTTCGTAAGGCCCGATCAGGCTCTCGGTCGACTGCATCGCCCCGTCCGCGCCGGGCGGCACCAGCTCTGGGCTGATCTCGGTCTCGAGCACCGACATCAGCACCGCGCCGCAGGTCTCGTCGAACTGCTTCGTCGCGACCACCCAGCGAACGAGGTACTGGATCAGCGTCTTGGGCACGCCCGCATTGACGCCGTAATGACTCATGTGGTCGCCCACGCCGTAGGTGCACCAGCCGAGCGCGAGTTCGGAAAGGTCGCCGGTGCCGACCACGAAGCCCTGGTGCTGCCCGGCAAGGCGGAAGAGGTAGTCGGTCCTGAGGCCCGCCTGGACGTTCTCGAAGGTCACGTCGTGCACCGGCTCGCCCCGGCCGAAGGGGTGGTCCATGTCCTCGAGCATGCGCTGCGCGGCGGGGCGGATGTCGATTTCGCCGGCAGTAATGCCGAGCGCCGCCATCAGCTTGTGGGCGTTGGACCTGGTGCCTTCGGATGTCGCGAAGCCGGGCATGGTGTAGCCGCGGATCGCCGTCCTCGGCATGCCCAGCCGGTCGCAGGCCTTGGCGGCAACGATCAGCGCGTGGGTGGAATCGAGCCCCCCGGAGACGCCGATGATCAGCGACTTGCTGCCGGTCGATTCCATGCGCCGCATCAGCGCGTCGACCTGAATGTTGAAGGCCTCGTAGCAGTCCTCGTCGAGCTTCTCGGGCCGATCGGGCACGAAGGGGAAGCGCGCGACGGGGCGCCGGAGGCCAATGTCGCCTTCAGCGTAGGCGTGCTCGAAGACGATCCTGCGGTAGCTGTCGGCCGGGTGCCCCGCCCACTCGGCAGCATCGCCGAAGGTCTGGTTCCTCATCCGCTCGGCGGCGAGACGCTCGGTGTCGATGTCGACGATGGTGAGCTCGCCCGCGCGGTCGAAGCGCTCGCTCTGCGCGAGCAGCGTGCCCATTTCGTAGATCACCCCCTGCCCGTCCCAGGCAAGGTCGGTGGTGCTCTCCCCGTGCCCGCTCGCCGAATAGACGTAAGCTGCGATGGCGCGGCTGGCGGAGGAGCGACAGTGAAGGTGGCGGTCGTCGGCGCGGCCGATGGTGACGGGCGAGGCCGAGAGGTTGCACAGGATCAGTGCACCGGCGAGCGCGGTGGTCATCCCCGGCGGGATCGGCGCCCAGAAATCCTCGCAAATCTCGACCCCGAAGCGGAAACCGGGGAGGTTCGCGGCGGCGAAGACGAGATCGGTGCCGAACGGCACTTCCTCGCCGGCAACGCCGATCCACAGATCGGTGCAGCCGCGTCCGGAGGCGAAGTAGCGTTTTTCGTAGAACTCGCGGTAGTTGGGCAGGAAGCTCTTGGGCACCACGCCGAGGATCTGCCCGTGGGCGATCACCACCGCGCAGTCGTAGAGCTTGTCCGCGCGCCTGAGCGGCGCGCCCACCACCAGCACCGGGGAAAGCTCGGCGCTGGCGGCGACCACCTCGGCGATCGCTTCCTCGACGGCTTCGAGGATTGCGTTCTGGAGCAGCAGGTCGTCAATCGCGTAGGAGGACAGCGTCAGCTCGGGAAAGACGACGAGGTCGACGTTGTGCTCGTGCGCCTTCCTCGCCTCCGCCAGCACGCCCGCGACGTTAAAGGGCACGTCGGCGGTGCGGGTGCACGGGGTCGCGCTCGCGACGCGCACGAAGCCGTGCTCGTGCATGTCGTAGAAGGGGTGGGCTTCGCTCATCGCTGCGAACATCTCCTGCTGGCGGCGGCTGTAACGCGCGCGGACGCCGCTGCCTAGGCCCGGCCCCTCAGTCCGCCGCGCCGGCGAGGTAGTCGCTCGCGGTCCCGCATTCTTCGAGAAAGGCGATGAGCCCGCGTTCGGCGCGCGACAGCCAGTGCGTCTGCCGGGGCAGCTTCAGCCCCTCGCGCCATGCCTCCTGCCCTTCGATCCGGGCGATCACCGCGGGGTGGATATAGGACTTGCGGGCGATCGCGGGGGTGTTGCCGAGGTGTTCGGCGACGTGCTCGAGCATTTCGTTGAGCTTCACGATGCCGGGCCCGTAAGCGAGCTTTTCGAAGGCGAGGCTGCTCGCATGGAAGGTGCGGAAGTGCTTGGCGGTGAAAGTCCCGCCCATCGTCTCGCGCAGGTAGGCGTTGACTTCGGCGGAGGTGACGGGGTGCACGCCGCCCTCATCGTCCTCGTAGCGGAACAGGTGATCATCGCCCCCCTCATCCGCATCAGCGAGGTCTTCCATTCGCAGGACCGCGGCGGCGAGGTTGGCGTCCTCAACTGCAAGCTCGTGTTCCTTGCCGCCCTTGCCCACGAAGCGAAGCTCCAGCTTGCGCCTGCCGACCTCGGCATGATCGGCGCGCAGGGTGGTCGCGCCGTAACTGTCGTTCGACTTGGCGTATTGCTCGTTGCCGATGCGGATCGCCGAGAGGTCGAGGAGCCGCACCACCGCCGCGAGCGCCCGCTCGCGGGGCACGCCGCGCACGCCCAAGTCCTCGGCCACGCGCTTCCTCATCAGCGGCAGGCGCTTGCCGAAGCTCGCGCAGGCATCGTACTTCGCGCTCTCGCGCCGGCTGCGAAAATCGGGGTGGTAGCGGTACTGCTTGCGCCCCGCGCCGTCGTAGCCCGTGGCGAGGATGTGCCCGTTGGGCGCCGGGCAGAACCACGCATCGATGTAGGCGGGCGGCAGGGCGATGGCGTTCAGCCGCTTCTTCTCCCTCGCATTGCGGATCAGCGCGCCGGAAGGATCGTAATAGGCCCAGCCCTTCCCCACCCTGCGCCGGGTGATGCCGGGCAGGGTATCATCGACATAGACGAGCTTCTCCATGGCCAAGCAAAAGCGGTGAAGCCTGCGCGATGTTCCACCTTGCGGGGCCGGCCCGGGCACGCCAACTCGGCATTCACGACAATGCGCGCGATGCGCGCGCCGAAAGGAGACCGGTCATGGCAGATGCCACCTACACGCCCCCCAAGGTCTGGAGCCCCGACACCGTCAACGGCGGGCGCTTCGCGACCATCAATCGCCCGACCGCCGGCGCGCGCGAGGAGAAGGATCTGCCCGTGGGCGCAAACCCCTTCCAGCTCTATTCGCTCGCCACGCCGAACGGGGTGAAGGTGACGGTGATGCTCGAAGAGCTGCTCGAGGCCGGCCACAAGGGCGCCGAGTACGACGCATGGACGGTCAACATCTCGAACGGCGAGCAGTTCACCAGCGGCTTCGTGGGCGTGAACCCCAACTCCAAGATCCCCGCCCTCCTCGACCGCAGCGATCCCGACGCGCCCTTCCGCATTTTCGAAAGCGGCGCGATCCTTGTTCACCTTGCCGAGAAGTTCGGGATGTTCCTTCCCACCGATCCGGCGAAACGCGCCGAGGTGCTGTCCTGGACGTTCTGGCAGGTCGCGAGCGGTCCCTTCATGGGCGGCGGCTTCGGCCACTTTTACGCCTATGCGCCCGAGAAGTACCAATACCCCATCGATCGCTATGCGATGGAAACCAAGCGCATCTTCGACGTCGCCGACCAGCGCCTGGCGCAATCGCGCTTCCTGGCCGGGGAGGAATACACCATCGCCGACATCGCCAACTTCCCGTGGCTTGCGCCCTTCGTGTTCGGCACGATCTACAACGACGCGAAAACCTTCCTCAGCATCGACGAGTACACGAACGTCGCGCGCTGGGTCGAGGAGATCGCCGCGCGCCCGGCGGTGAGGCGCGGGCGGATCGTCAACAAGGTGTGGGGCGAGGAGGATACCCAGCTCAAGGAACGCCACTCGGCGGCCGACTTCGCGGGCAAGCGGCTCGACTGACGCAGACCCGCGAGAAAGGGGGCAAAGCGGCGCTTTCGCCCCCTTCACATCTCGATTTTCGCCGCTATAGGACGCCCCTCCTGCTGGGGCGTAGCCAAGCGGTAAGGCAGCGGTTTTTGGTACCGCCATGCGAAGGTTCGAATCCTTCCGCCCCAGCCACGTATATCTTCAGATCCAAATATCTGGAAGATAAAGGGTTTCCCTTCGAAGCAGAACCGCGAGCCACCCTGTCTTGGTCCTGATTTCGGCGCCAGGATTCGAGTGGATTGCGGGCGCAAGACGGCCATCCGATTTGCGCAGCTTTTCCACCGGCGTGTGCACAGGTTTTGCACCGCGGTTCAGCGCCGTGCCTGTCGGTCGCTTGCGAGCAGATGAGGCCGCCGATCGGCGCAATGACTGGGTTTGGGAATAAGCGGACGATGCCACCAACTTGCATGAATGACTGATCTTGTTGAAAGCGACGATTTTTGCAACAGGAAAGAAGTTACAAGTAATGCCTGCAGTCAAGTGACAGCGCCTCAGCATTTCCAGCCACTCAGCCACCCGACAGTACAGCAATGAATAGGCTTGTCGTTGAAGGCCGGTATTGGGATTAGCTCAAAACAAAAGAGACCGCAGATAAGAACCTGACTGTCTGGCTGTCCAGCTTGAAGAATACGAATAAGTCTGAGCAACGCACCGAGAGCCATTGCCTTGGGTCACCGGATGAATCCATACCGGCGCTTCAAGATGGGAAATCGCGTTTCATGGGACCTCTCGGCTGGATCCTGGCAATCCTTGCAGGCAACGGAGCCCTCATGGCGGGGCTGCTCTACTCTTCGCCGGGTGTGCGCCAGGCCAACCGGGTGCTGGCCGCGCTGGTTGCGCTGATCTCGCTGCGGCTGCTGATCTATGTCTTCGGGTTTGCGGGGGTGTATGACGATCATCCATCGATCATCTTCGCGCCGCTCGATGCCTCGCTCGCCTTCGGGCCCTTGCTGTGGCTCTATGTCTGGCGGCTGACCAAGGCGACGCTTCCGCGCCGGTTGCTGTGGCATTTCGCACCGGTGGGCCTGCAATTGCTGTATCTGCTCGTCGCCTTTGCCCTTCCGGTCGAGACCAAGGTGCGATGGTATGGCACGGTTCATCTGGACTGGATCGAACCTGTCGGCCTCATCGCCAACCTTGTCTCCGGCTGCTGCTATGCCGCCCTCGCGTGGCGGCGGCAGCAGGCGTATCAGCAGTGGCTCGATGAGCGCTTTGCCGATCGTGATCAGTGGCGGCTCGGCTGGATCACCGCGATCCTGCTGGCTTTCGCCGTCACCGTGTCGATCGCGGCTGCTGCGGCGCTGGTGAATGCGGCCGTCACGCCGCTCGACTATTTCAGCCGCACCCCTGTGGTGATCGCCACCTCGCTGCTGGCCTACGTGTTGGGGCTACTTGGCTGGCGGCATTCGGCCCTAGCCCTGCCCGCGCAGGAGGAAGCGCCTGCGTCGACCAAGGCAGAGGCGCAGGCCGCCAGCACCGAGCCTTCGCGCCCTGCGGCCGAATTCGCCCAGTGGGCCGAGGTGATCGACACACGGCAATGGTGGCGCGAGGAGGGCCTGACCCTCGGCGACGTCGCCCGGCGGCTCGGCACCTCGACCCGCACCCTCTCGCGGGCGCTGAGCGAAGGCGCGGGCTGCAACTTTAACACCTTCATCAACGGGCTGCGGGTGGAGGCGGTGAAGCGCGCGCTGCTCGCGGGACGGAGCGAGGATCTCCTCACGCTCGCGCTTGAGAGCGGGTTCAATTCCAAGGCGAGCTTCAACCGCGCCTTCCTGCGCCATACCGGAATGACGCCGTCCCGGTGGCGCAGCACGGCGTCGCAAGAACCGCCAATCGCGCCGCTTGGCGAGAGATGAGGCGACCGGCCATGCGCCGGTGCATAAGCGCAAGCCATACCGGATGGAGATGCCACCATGCTTTCGCTTATGCTGCTTGCCGCCACTGCCGCCCCGCCGCCCCGCGCGGCTGATTTTTTGCCGGCCGATCCCCTGGCGCCGGGCTGCGCTCTCGAAGTGCGGGAGAACGGGCAGGTCATCGAAAGCGCTGCGACCGGCCTTGCCAACCTTGAAGACGGCGCCCCCGTCCGCAGCGACACGGTGTTCGAGGCCGGATCGGTTTCCAAGCAGTTCATCGGCGCCGGCATTGCAGTGCTGGCAGATCGCGGGCGGCTTGGCCTTGATGATCCCGTGCTCAAGTGGTTGCCCGAACTCGGGGCGCTGCATGAGGGTATCACCATCCGGATGCTGCTCAATCACACCAGCGGGATCCGCAGCTGGAACAACCTTGCCGAACTGACCGGTCGGAGCGAGGATTCGACAGGTTACGACAATGCCTGGGTGCTGCGCGCAGCCGCGCGCCAGCGGCGGCTGAACTTCGCGCCCGGCAGCGAATATCTCTACAGCAACTCCAATTTCGTGCTTGCCGCGATCATCATCGAGCGCGCCTCTCGGCAGGAGCTGAACGCCTTCTTCCGCGACACCTTCTTCGCGCGCCTCGGGATGACACGCAGCATGTGGCGCACCGATTATCGCACCGTGGTGCCCAGGCGCGCGCAGGCCTACTTGCCCAACGACGCGGGCGGCTGGCAGCTCGATGTGCCGCTCAACGGGGTGGCGGGGGCGGGCGGGCTGCTCACCACGGTGGGCGATCTGCAACGCTGGGCTTCGGCTCTTGCCACGCCTGCACCGCAAGACCGTGGCTGGGCGGCGATGCTGCTCGCCTCCGGAGCCCTCGCCGATGGCACGCCGCTCAGCTACGGGCTAGGGATCGAGATCGGGCGCGTGGGCGGCTTGCCCGCCTATAGCCACGCCGGGTCGACCGGATCCTACCGCGCGTGGTTCGGCCTGTTTCCCCGCCAGCGGCTGTCGGTCGCCTTGCTGTGCAACAGCGGCGCCGTTAACACCGAGGATCTGGGGCCCGAGATCGCCGCCCGGTTCCTCCCGCAGGAGCCCGCGGCGGGGGCGCAGGAGACCCCGCCCGGCGACGCGCCGCGCGATCTTGCCGGGCTCTATCGCAACACCGCCAACGACACCGCCGTGACCGTTACGGTCGACAATTCGGGCCTGCGGTTCAATGGCGGACCGGCCTTCGTGACCTCCGCTGCCGACCGTCTGGAAACCCGCGACCGCCAGCGCTTCGTGACGGTCAAGCGCTCGGACGAAGGCAGGGTGACGGCGCTCGCACTGAGCCGGGTCGGCAATGCGCCGGTGCAGCTCGAACCCGCCGCGCTCTGGGCGCCCGATGCTGCAGCGCTCGCCGCCTTTGCCGGAGACTATGCCAGCAGCGAGGTCGAGGGCGTGCAGAGCATCGTGATGGCAGGCGATGCGCTGGCGTGGCGCGATCCTTCGGGGGCGCTGCATCCGCTGGAGCCGCTCTACCCGGATACCTTCGCCGCGCCCGATGCCTCATGGACGCTGCGCTTCCGGCGGGAGGCCGGGCGCATCAC